>JAFQIK010000036.1 GCA_017397545.1 Clostridia bacterium | reverse complement strand
CTGTCATTAATTGTTCTTCTTCTACTGCTTTTTCTGTTTGCACTTTTGCTGTTTCTGCCTTTTCAAATAATCCTCCATTTAGAGCAACATTTATTGTTACTCCTACTAATATTAGCATAACTATGATTGTAATTATTAAGGCAATTAGGGTAATACCTTTATTTTGGGTCATTCCTTTGAAGCACGGGCGAATGCAATTCGCCCCTACAGTGTTTGCATTTAATTTTTCTCTTAATTTTTGCATTTGTTTCTTCATCCTTTCTTTTGTTCGGGCAGAGCAAGCCCTGCCCCTACATTTATAAAAGGATATTATCATATACAATTTTATTTTTTAATAGTTTTTATGTTTCTTTGTGGTTATATATTTTATTTTTACGGGTCGCCCAGGAGTGCGACCCCTACAGCGTTTGCATTCAATTTATAATACATTAACACTTTCCATTAAGTTCTTATACTTTACCAAAAACAATTTTTTATCTCTATATGATAAAGAATTTTGTAATTCTTTTATTAGTACATAGCTTCTATTTACTTTATATTCTTTGTCTTTGATATATTCCATATCATTTGTTATATTTTTAAAAACTCTTTCTGCTTCAAACATATTTGTTTCTATTTCTGTCCAATCATCCTGTTCTACAAGAGAATATGCATTTATTATATATGATTTTACTTGTTTTATATTCTGTCTGCTGCTAGATGTACCTATTCCTTTCTCAATACTTGGAATCACAGAATATAATTTTGCTAGATTTGTTAATGCACTTTGCTTGTTTTCATCTTTAATACTTAAAATGCTATCATCTAATGTTGAACTAAAGTTTAAAATATCATCATTATTTATATTAAAGCTAGACAAATCTAATATAACAACTGCCCATGCTTCGTTTATCACTTCTATTTCGCTTTTTATTGTTTTCCAATCTATATTATTTTCATCTAAATCCAAAACAGTTTTTGGTTCCATTTTTGTAGTTGTAACATTACTTTTCTCTGTTTCTGAACTCACTCTACTTTGACTACTAGCTTCTTTTTGTTCTCCTGACGACTCTCCTCCTTGAGAGGAACTTCCACCACTACTATTCCCTCCACCTGACGAAGTACTAGACTGTCCATTTGAGCTTTCTTCACCTAAACTTATTTCTTCTGATGTTATTGTATAATTTTCAAGAGATATATTATTTAATTTATTTAATATACTAACTATTTTTGTATCTAAATAATCTAATTCCTGAATAATTTTTGATTTTCTATCTTCATTTGTTGTTTCATTACCACATCCTGTTAATACTAGTATTAATATAGTGCATATAAATAAAAACAAAAAAACTGTTTTATTCTTTTTCATTATTATCACCTTAAAATATTATTTCCATATATTTAACATTTATTCTCTCGTATAAACATTATAGATATTTGAAATACTATTCATATCTAAATGGAGGTTTTATTGTGAGTGCTTACGTTAATTTATATAGTAAAAAAAATAATGAAATAGCTAGATTTTTAAATAATTATGATAAAAGAAAAATACAAGATAAAAACATTTTAGAATGGAAAAAGGAATTTAAAAATCCTATCGAAATAGCAGATATTATTGGAGTATTTATAGATAATAACGATGTTTATGATATTAATATGTGGGTCAGTCTAGATAAAGACTTTTTTATTAATGTAACAAATAATAATGCAGACCAAATAATAAGATACCTTTTTGAAAGGTATCCTTATTAATTATTATTTTTTTGTTCTAATTTCTCTTTTACTATTTCTGCTTCTTTTTTATTTTGTGGTAAAATTTCAGACTGCTGTAATTTCTCTTCTGCCTTTTCAAAAACAGTTTTTTCTTGTGTTTGTTTTTCTCCACATCTAGGACAAAAATTATCTTCTGTTTCAATCTCAGCAAAACATTTTCTGCACATTTTTTTATTGTTTAATTTAAGTAATTCTTTTCTAGCATTTTCTATTTCTTTTGATAATTTATCTAAACTCAAACAATCCTCTTGTATAATTTCATCTGTACTTATTTTATTTTCTCTTATATGATTTTCATAAATTTTCTTTCCTAATATTTCATATAATTCTTTTATTTTTGCTTTGTTTTCATTAATCTCCATTTTTAATTTTGCTTCTCTTGTAATTTTTGTTGCTACTTCTGTGGTTCTTTTAGTAATTATATTAAATAAATTCATACCATTTTCCTCCTTCAAAATTTGATATGCAAATTTTGTTGTATGTATTTATTTTTACCGTTTTCCTATAAAATATTCTAATCTTCATTTTTTGGTTGGCGTGTCATCAAATTCATTACCGCATCCCTAGGATTTAATTTATTATATAAAATATTGTAAATACTATTTACTATTGGCATTTCTACATTATATTTTTTTGAAAGTTCATACGCTATTTCTATATTATCAATTGCCTCTATAGTCATTCCTATTTCTTTTTTAGTTTCTTCTATAGTTTTACCTTGCCCTATTAAAATCCCTGCTCTTCTATTTCTACTATGATTACTCATACATGTTACAATCAAATCTCCGAAGTCCTGTTAGTCCATATATAGTTTTAGGCTCTCCACCCATTTTTACAGTTAATTTAGCCATTTCAGAAAGTCCTCTAGTTAATAATGCAGCAAAAGTATTGTCTCCCATTTCCAAGCCTGTAATTGTTCCCGCACAAAATGCAATTATATTTTTTAGTGCTCCTCCAAGCTCTGCACCTTTTAAATCATTTGATTTATATATTCTTAAAGTTTCATTCATAAAAGTATTTTGAACTTCTTCTAATACTTCTTCATGCTTTGAAGCTATAACTAACGCTGTTGGTATTTCTTTAGATACTTCTTCTGCATGGCTTGGACCTGAAAGCCCTCCTATTTTAGAATTTGGCAATTCTTCTTGTACTACTTCGTTTAATGTATATAGTGACTGTTTTTCAAATCCTTTTGAACAAATTACTATTATTTGATTTGTAATATATTCTTTACATTTTTTTAATGTTTCTCTAACTGCTTTAGAAGGTGTTACAATTAATATCATTTCACTTTTAGTTATTGCTTTTTCAAAATCTGTTGTACAAACTATATTGTTTGGTATTTCTACTTCTGGTAAAAATTTGCATTTTCTTTCATTATTAATCATATCTGCTTCTTCTTGTAAATATGACCATATTTTTATATTGTGCCCCATTTTTGCTAAATGTATTCCTAATGCTGTTCCCCAGCTTCCGCTGCCTAGTATGCATATGTTTTTCATTTAAATATTCTCCTTTTTTTGTAGATTGTGTTTGTATGAATTTTTTTATTTGATAATCTGTAGGGGCGAACTGTGTTCGCCCGTTTAATTATTTGCGGGCGAACACAGTTCGCCCCTACAAATTTTTTAATTAAATTCATTATATAAATTAGAATTTATTTTTTAAAACTTAATTTATTTTCTGTTCCGTTTTTTAATCTTTTTATATTACTTCTATGATTAAATATTACTAATAATGCTATCATCAAACTTATAAATATAGATAAAAGTTTAGCTTCTCCCATAAATATTGTAAGTATTGGATATAATATTGCTGCAGCTATTGAACCTACAGAAACCATTTTTGTTATTGCTATAAGTATTATTGCAAATACTAAGCATATTAATCCAACTTTCCAATTTAATGTTATTAATACTCCAAGTGCTGTTGCAACACCTTTTCCTCCTCTAAATTCAAAAAATATTGGGAAAGTGTGACCAAGTATTGCCAAAAAACCTGCTAAATATTTTAATATTTCTACATCTATATCCGTCCAAATTTTTCCTGCAATCATAGCTACTCCAATAGCTAAAACTCCTTTTAATATATCACATAAAAGTGTTAATGCAGCTACCTTTTTACCTACAGTTCTTAGTACATTTGTTGTTCCTGCATTTCCGCTTCCTTTTTCTCTTACATCAAATCCTGCAAATTTTCTGCTAAAAATAACAGAAAAACTTATACTTCCTATAAAATATGCTATTATTGAAATTATAATATATATTGTCATAAAACTAATCCTCCTTATCACCTTTCTCTCTTGAGATTACTCTTATAGGTGTTCCTTCTAAACCAAAATTTGTTCTTATTTGATTTACTAAATATCTTTCATATGAAAAATGGAATAACTGCTTACTATTTACAAATATAACAAATGTTGGCGGTTTTGTACTTGCTTGTGTTGCATATAGTATTTTTAGTCTTCTTCCTTTATCTGTTGGTGGTTGTACTACTGCAATTGCTTCATTTATAACTTCATTTAACATTGATGTAGATACTCGCATAGCATTATTGCTAGCCACTTTATTTATTAAATCAAATAATTTATCTACTCTTTGACCTGTTTTAGCTGATATAAATAAAATCGGTGCATATGTCAAATAACCTAATTTATTATATACTTCCTTTGTATATTTTTCTAAAGTACCTGTTTCTTTTTCTACTTCATCCCATTTATTTATTACTATAATTATACCTTTACCAGCTTCATGAGCTTCTCCTGCAATTTTTGCATCTTGGTCTGTAACTCCTTCTACTGCATCAATTAACATTAAACATACATCAGCTCTTTCTATTGCTAGAAGTGATCTCATTATACTAAATTTTTCTATTGATTCTGAAATTTTATTCTTTTTCCTAATTCCAGCTGTATCTATAAAATTATATTTTCCTTTATCGTTTTCAAAGTATGAATCTATTGCATCTCTAGTAGTCCCTGCAATATTACTTACTATTACTCTATTTTCTCCTAAAATCTTATTAACTAAAGAAGATTTTCCTACATTAGGTTTTCCTATTACTGCAACATTTATAATTTCGTTATCCTCTTCGCTTTCATCTTTTTCTGGAAAACTTTCGTATATAGCATCTAACACGTCACCAATTCCTAATGCATTTGTAGATGATACTGGATATGGATCTCCAAGTCCTAAATTATAAAATTCGTAAATATCATCTTTAGTTTTACCTAAATTATCTGACTTATTACATACCAATACTATTGGTTTTTTCGATTTTTTGAGCATTAATGCAATCTCTTCGTCTGCTGCAGTAACACCTTGTTTTATATCTGTTAAAAAAACTATTACATCTGCTATACTTATTGCAATATCTGCTTGTGTTTTCATTTGAGACAAAATTATATCATCAGATTTAGGTTCAATTCCACCTGTATCTATTAATGTAAAATTTCTACCTCTCCAATTTGCTTCTCCATAAACTCTGTCTCTAGTAACACCTGGCATATCTTCTACAATTGATAATCTTTTTCCTATTATATAATTAAAAAATGTTGACTTACCAACATTAGGTTTTCCTATAATTGCAACCATTGGCTTTGACATATTTTTCACCCTTTTCTTTCGCATAATATTTTATATCATATACCTATTTTAGTCAAGAAATCTATCATTTTTTCCTTTTTCGGACGGACTCTTTTTGGAAAAAAAGACCAAAAAGAGTCCGTCCGAAAAAGGAAAAAAAGTCTTTTTAAATTTTGCATAAAAAAAATGCCTTTTGTTTAGGCATCTTTTTTTGCTATTACTTCTTTTCCATCATAATATCCGCAATTATCACATACTCTGTGTGGTAATACTGCTTCTCCACAGTGTTTGCATGTTGCAACATTTGGTGTTTCTAATTTCCATGTTGATCTTTTTGTATGTGTTCTTTGTTTTGACCATCTTCTTTTTGGTTGTGCCATTCTTATTCCCTCCTTGCTAATCAAAGATATCTATATATCTATTCTCTTATTTTTTTTATTAACTATAATAGTATACCTTTTTATTATTGATTTGTCAATATTTGAATTTAATTTTATTAAAAATATATTGTAGGTTTGCCAAACATATGTCACACTTTTTTGAAAAATATATAAATTTCGCGGTGTGATGTGGGATGTGTGAGGTGTGTTTTAAGAATAGACTTCGAGAACTTTTTCATAATTTCACACTTCCCACCTCGCACTTCACACTTCCATAATAAATTATAATTTATTCCTATCCTCTCTGTTTTACTGCTTCGTACACAACAATTCCTGCTGATACAGATGCATTTAGTGATGTTATTTTTCCTTTCATTGGAATTTTTACTAAAAAGTCGCAATTTTCTTTTACTAATCTACTCATTCCAAATCCTTCACTTCCTATTACTATTGCAAGTGCACCTTTTAAGTTTTGGTTATAATAATAGTCTTTTGCATCTCCATCTGTTCCACAAATCCATAATCCTTCTTCTTTTAAATATTTTATTGTTTCGTTTATGTTGTTTACCCTCGCAATTTTTACGTGTTCTACTGCTCCTGCAGAAGATTTTGAAACTGTAGCATTTACTGATGCAGCTCTTCTTTTTGGAATTATTACTCCATGAATTCCAGCTGTTTCTGCAGTTCTAATTATTGAACCTAAATTATGTGGATCCTCTATTCCATCTAAAATTAGTATAAATGGAGCTTCGTTTTTTTGTTTTGCACTTTCTAATATATCTTCTACACTTGAATAATTAAATGGAGGAACTATTGCTATTACTCCTTGATGGTTATTTGTTTCAGATATCGCATTTAGTTTTTGTCTTTCTACTTCTGCAATTACTATTTTTCTTTGCTTAGCGATTGTTATTATTTTAGTAATAGAACCGTGTTTTTCCCCTTTTGCAATTAATATTTTATTAATGTCTCTATCAGACTCTAATAACTCTAAAACACTATTGCGTCCTTCTATTTGGTCAGACAAGCTTTGCTTGTCTGTACTATTCACTCTTAACTCTTCACTTTTCACAATTCACCAATCTCCTTATATATTAATACAATACCGACCTGTATACAGATCGGTAAGTTTGTTGATGCTTAGTTTATTTTATCTTCAGCATCATCGTTGTTTTCTACCACTTCCGCTGTTGTTTCAACTTCTGTAGTTTCATCAACTTCCTGAGTTTTTTGTTGCTTTTTAGGTCGAGGCCAGTTTCTGGGATCAGAAACCATCTCTACGTCTGCCTGATGGTATTTGGCATCTTTGGCAACGTCAGCATCAAAGCTCATTATAATTCCTCCTTCCAGGAATATTTCAAATTATATTATACCATATCTACATAAATATTTCAATTAATTATCCTCATCCAATTTTAATACACTCAAAAATGCCTCTTGTGGTATTTCTACATTACCTATTTGTCTCATTTTCTTTTTACCTTTTTTCTGTTTTTCTAATAATTTTTTCTTTCTTGTAATATCTCCACCATAGCATTTAGCAAGTACATCTTTTCTCATTGCAGATATTGTTTCTCTTGCAATTATTTTCCCTGAAACCACTGCTTGAATTGGAATTTCAAATAATTGTCTTGGAATTACTGTTTTTAGTTTTTCTGCCATTTTTCTGCCTCTTGCATATGCTGTATCTTTGTGTACTATAAATGATAAGGCATCTACTGGCTCGTTGTTTATATGTATATCTAATTTTACAAGTTCTGATCTTCTATATTCTTTAAATTCATAATCAAATGATGCATACCCTTTAGTTTTTGATTTTAAAGTATCAAAGAAATCATATATTATCTCATTTAATGGAAGTTCGTATTCTAGTGTTACTCTATTTGCATCTAAGTATTTCATATCTGTATATGTTCCTCTTCTGTCTTGGCATATTTCCATAACATTCCCTACAAATTCTTTTGGCAGCATTATTTGTGCCTTTACTATTGGTTCTTCTATATAACTTATTTCTTGCATAGGTGGTAAATCTACTGGGTTGTATAATTCTATTATTTCTCCGTTTTGTTTATATACTTTATAGATAACAGATGGAGCTGTTGTAATTAGATTTAAATCAAATTCTCTTTCTAATCTTTCTTGTACTATTTCTAAATGCAATAATCCTAAAAATCCACATCTAAATCCAAATCCTAAAGCAATAGATGTTTCTGGTTCGTATTCTAATGCTGCATCATTTAATTTTAGTTTCTCTAATGCAACTTTTAAATTTTCGTAATCTCCTCCATCTAACGGATACATTCCGCAATAAACCATAGAATTTGCTTTTTTATAACCTGGTAATGGCTCTTTCGCTGGGTTTGTAACTGTTGTTATTGTATCCCCTACATGTAAGTCAGATACATTTTTTACACTTGCTGCAATATATCCAACTTCTCCTGCTGTTAATTTATCTGAAGGTACACTGTTTCCTGGTGCTAAATATCCAAGTTCTGTTACTACGAATTTTTTATTTGTAGCCATAAATAATATTTCATCACCTGTTTTTACAGTTCCTTCTACTACTCTTATATAACTTAAAGCTCCTTTATAATTATCATAAAAAGAATCAAATATTAAGCATTTTAATGGTTTTTCTTCATCTCCTACCGGTGGTTTAAAATCTGTTACTATTCTTTCTAAAACTTCTTCTATATTTAATCCTGTTTTTGCAGATATGCATGGAGCATCCATTGCTGGTATTCCTATTATATCTTCTATTTCTTGTTTTATTTCATCTGGTCTTGCATTTGGTAAATCTACTTTATTTATAACTGGTAATATTTCTAAATTATTATCTAATGCTAAATATACATTAGCAAGTGTTTGTGCTTCTACTCCTTGGCTTGCATCTACTACTAAAATTGCGCCTTCACATGCAGCTAGGCTTTTAGAAACCTCGTAGTTAAAGTCAACATGACCTGGTGTGTCTATTAAGTTTAATATATATTCATTTCCGTCTTTTGCTTTGTAATTCATTCTAACTGCTTGTGCTTTTATTGTAATACCACGTTCTTTTTCTAAGTCCATATTATCTAAAACTTGACTTTCCATCTCTCTTGAAGATAAAAGTCCTGTTTTTTCTATTAGTCTATCTGCTAATGTAGATTTTCCATGATCTATGTGTGCTATTATACTAAAATTTCTGATGTATTTTTGGTTATTTTGCATATTTTTCCTCATTTCTTAAATTTTGTTATGTAGGGGTCGGCCTTGGTCGACCCGTTTTAAAATTGAATATTTTATTTTCGGGCGGAGCAAGCCCCGCCCCTACAAATTTAAATTTATTCACAGTATTTCTTATATTTATCTTTTAAAATCTGCTTATTCAATACCTCATCTATTCCTTTTCTACTTATCTCAGCAAATATATCATCAAAGAATTTTACCATTTTAGGATGGAATATTTCTTTATTTTTTACATTTTCCCAATACCATAATGGGTAATCGTTTGTAAATTCTTTTCCTTTATATACAATTCCTGCTGATAAATTATCACATAGCATTTCTATTGTATATTTATATGGAATTACTGGCGCTTTTACAGGTGCGTTAAAGTCATACCAATATTCTTCGTGATGTTTGTTTCTTCCTTTATGATGAAGCCATGCCGCTGAATAACTTCTTTCTTGTCTTGCTACTTGTATTGGACTTTTATATCCTACATAGTATTTGCTACTTTCTATAAATTCTGTAGGACTATATTTAGATAAGTCGTGTATTAATCCTCTAAATGGTATTCCTGCCTTTAAGCAAAGTTTAAATACTATCCATTTATGTTTTGTTATTAATTTAAAATGTAACCACATTTTCTTAAGCATTTTTGCCTCCGTACAATTTAGTGAATAACGAATAATGAATAGTGAATAGTAAATGAAGATTTTTTGTTGATTCCAACAAAAAATCAACATACATTATTAACTCTTCACTATTAACTATTCACTATAATTTATACAATAATTGTAATTATTGTATAAATTACTATCCTAATCAATCCATTTGTCAACAAATTATCTATTACAAATGGAATTCCTATTTTATTTATTTTATCATATTGTTTTAACAATTTTTCTATTTCTTCGTTTGAGCATAATTTTTTCTTTTCCATATATTCTTTTGCTAAAAATTTTGATTTTGTCATTGCATCTATTTCTAAAAAACTTCTAACAGCAAATTGTATTAAAGTAAATAACATTAATATTGCTATTTGTAGCATTTGATTATTTATAACTTTAAATAAAGTAAGTACTGTAATTATAAAAAAGTATATCATATTTATGTTTGAAAATATAAAGTTAAATAAAAGTAATGTTCTATCTTGGCATGAGTGTAAACATTCATGCGCTATTGTTTGAATTCTTGCATAATTATTTTTCATATCTGCAATAGAAATTTTGTTAGTTACTGCTATGTATAAACTAGTTTCAGTATTTTTTGCTTGTTCTACTTTTACACCTTTGTTATCTAACATTTCTAGCATTTCTTGTGCAATTTGGATATTTTCTGGAAATTTATCTGTTATCTTTTCTAACTCTTTATTTTGTTGTATTTCTTTTGCTTTTTTTAGATTTATTTTAAATATAATTTTAAATAGAACTATTGTTAAACTTATCAAAATAATATAAATAATATTTTCCATATACTACCTCTTTTGTAATTAGAAATCATTACAAAGTATATCATATTTATTCATTTTTGTATACTAATTTATTTATTAATTATATTTTTAAAATTTTGTCTATTATGGAATATTCGTTGGATTTCAACATTTTGATTATTTATTGAATAAAAAATTAAATAATTTTTGAACCTTATAAATCTAAGATTTGAATTTGAAACTTTCTTTCCCATATAAGGAAAATATTCTAGATTTGAAATTGTTTTTATAATATTGGTTTTAAATTTATGTGCAGCAATAGGATTAGCTAAATTAAAATAAATATAATTATATGAATTTTGTAATTCTATTTTTGCTCTCTGAGTATAAATAACTCTGTACATTTATTATTTTCCTCTTCTAACCTATCTAGCGCATCAATTACTTCTTCTTGTGTATACCAAATATTTTCATCAACTGCTTCTTGACATTTTTGTATTATAAATCTTTCAGTTTCTTCATCAAATTCACCATCTGGTCCAATTTCAACTTCTAAAATTTCATTTTTAAAATTAAATTCACTAATATTATTATTTGTCATTTTGATTAGCCTCCTTGTTGTTTTATTTTACCAATTTTGGATTTGTATGTCAATGTTTTTTGTAAAAAAATGTAAATTTTTTTATATGGATAATTCTCATATTTGCCCAATTATATTTTTAATGGGCGGAAATGGATTCCGCCCCTACAGTTTATCTACATTTTCAAATTTCGATTTAAACAAAATAACTTCTATAATAATTCTTTTACAGATTCGCTTATAATTTTATTTACATCTGCAAGCATTATATTAAATCTTACTTCTATATCGAAATATTCTTTTATTTTTGGTTCTTTCATTAATATTTCGTACATTTCTTGTAATTTTTTCATTTTTTCTTCGTCTTGTTTTTCTCCCTGAAAAGACATAACTTGTACTTCATATCTTATTTTTTCAAATTCATCTATTTTTGCTTTCATTTCTGGAGAAGATTTTAGTTCTTCTTTAACACTTTTGTATTCTTTATATTCTTTACTCTCTTGTATTGCTTTTGCTAAATTGTTAGCCTCATCATATACGTACATTTTCTTCCTCCTTTAATTCTTTTTTACTTAAATATAGTGGTAAAAATAATATGTTAGTAACTGTTATATAATATAACACTTTTAATAATTTTTCTTCTATTGCTATTGTTGAACTAACTTTTATTATTTCATATATTATAAATATTACACCTGTAATTATCGAACCAATAAATAACTGAATCTTATTTTTCTTTTTGAAAAGTTCATTTATATAAAGTATACAAATTTCTATAATAGCAAATTGCATTATACATATATCTACACGCATCTTTGCTGAATACACAGCTCCTGTTGGTAATGGTGGTAAAGGAATATAAAATTTTATTATATATAGTACCTCAAGTAAAAATAATAATGATATTTGAATTATCTTATATATTGATTGTAGATTTTTTCCCTTATTCAATAATACAGAAAACAAAATTACATTAAATATTATTATAACAATTATTACTTTCATGATAATATCTAATATAATCTCTTTATTTATATATTTTTCTTCCCATTCTGCTTTTCTTTCTAAATAAAATGTATATTCTTCTTCATTTGTACTATTTTTTATAATTTCACTAATAGCTTGTGTTTGTTTTGGTAATACACTAAAAGCTATCATTATAAGTATTGTAAACAATATAATTCCATATATTATTTTTTTCATTCTACCTCCATTTATTACAAAATGTCAACAATTTTGTAAAACGGGCGACTACTAGTCGCCCCTACATTTACTCTGCATTTTTTATTTATTACTGTATATTTTATGCATACGCTTGACGCTTTTTATTAAAGGAAATTAAATTTGTAATTTCTGTTTCTGCATGTTTTACTTTCTTTTCTTTTCTCGCCTTTTCTTGAGCTATTTGATTTGCTTGGCGTTCTGCCATTGTTTGGCATATAGCTTTTTGATATGTAAAGTGTGTATCTTGTGCAATTTTTGCCCAAGTAAATTCTGATTTTACTTTTGCTTTTGCTTTTTTAGATATTTTATCACATAATTCTGGATTAAATAATAATGCAAGTATTGAATCTGCAAGTGAATTTGGATTTCCTGCATAAGATTTCATTCCATCTACGCCATGTTCCACTATTTCGTTTAATCCTCCTACATCAGAAACTACTGTTGGAATTCCTGCAAGCATTGCTTCTAATGCTACTATTCCAAATGGTTCATATGTACTTGGAAATACAGATATATCTGCACATTTATACATTTTTGATACTTGTTTTGAATTCATATATCCAGTAAAATATACTTTCTCTGAAAGCCCCATTGCTGCAACTTGAGCTTTTAATTCGTCTATCATTCCGCCTCTTCCTGCTATTACAAGTTTTGCATCATGATAGTTTCCTAAAATTTTTGGCATTGCAGAAATTAAATGTTGTACACCTTTTTCGTATACTAGTCTTCCCATAAATAATATTATTTTTTCGTTATCTGCAGCATATTGTCTTCTAAATTCGTAATCTTTTTCTACTCCGCTATATGCTGTACTATTTATTCCATTTGCTACTACATTTATTTTTTCGTATGGAAGTCCAAATAATCTTTGTAATTCATTTTTCATATATTTACTATTTACTATTACTTCTGAAGATTCGTATGTAAGCATCCATTCTGTATCATTTATGTATCTTTGAACTTCATCATGAATTCCTCCATTACGTCCTGCTTCTGTAGCATGTATTGTACTTACTAATGGCATATTATATGAATTTTTTAATGTTTTTGCAGCATATGCAACTAACCAATCATGTGCATGTATAACATCAAATTTTTCTCCATTTGCAATTAGTTCATTTGCCTTTGCAATCATATTAAAATTTAATTGCATTATCCAATCTATAAAATTATTAGGATTAATCATGTAGTTATCTACTCTGTGTACATGAACTCCTTTATCATTTTCGTAATATGGCACATTTCCTTCTTTGTATGTAATTACATGCACATCATGTCCATCTTTTATTAATCTTTTTGATAAATCGTGTACTACTCTGGCAATCCCTCCAACAATTCTTGGTGGATATTCCCATGTAAGCATAAGTATTTTCATGTAGCTTTAGCCCCTTTCAAATTTTTCATTTGTTTAATTCATAATTATACGAATATATTCTATAAGATAATTTGATAAAAGTAAACAGATATTTACAATATTTTTCAAAAAATATTTTTATTCACAAAATCTATTTTTTTGTTTTTCTCTATTGAATTTATTTGTTTTTTGATATAGTATATATTATAATGTGTATTTTACTAAGGAGGAAAATTTATAATGCCAAAAACTACAAAAGAAATAACAAAAAAAGAAGAATTAGTTTCTAAAGCAAGTGTTTCTAAATCTAAAAAAACGCCTGCATCTAAAGTAGTATCTACAAATAAAACTAAATCTAAAACTGCTACAAAAACAACTAAAAAATCCACTACTAAATCTAATGTAGTAAATAAAAAAGAAACAGCAAAAAAATCTACTAGTAAATCTAAAGTTTCAGCTTCTAAATCTACTAAAAAAACTATTCCTACAACAAAAAAAGCTACTTCTAAAAAATCTCCTAGTAAAAAAATAGTTAATAAAAAAGTTGATATTTTAGAATATTACGATTTACCTTATAGATATAACCAAACTATTGTAAAGGTTCTTTCTCAAACTCCAAAAACACTTTTTGTTTATTGGGATATTTCAGATAATGATAAAAAGAATTATATAAAACAATATGGAGAAAGTTTTTTTGAAACTACCAAACCTGTTTTAATAATTCACAATACTACTCTAAATTATTCTTTTGAAATAGAGATAAATGATTTTGCAAATTGTTGGTATTTTAATGTAAATGATGAAAAATGTGAATATTTAGTTGAACTTGGTAGACGTCCTAAAACAGATAATGTTTCAATACCAAATAATTATTTGCATATTACTTCTTCAAACAAAATTGAATCACCTAATGGACATATTTTATTTGAAAAAGAGCAAAAAACTTTATTTTATAGAAATGTAAAAACAAATGAAACATATTCTAAAGATGTTGCAAATTTACAATTTATTAAGCATTTTGGAAGAATTTATAATATATATGAGATGTATAAAGAAATTTATAAAAAAGAAGATTTAACCAATCTTAATAATCCTTCATCTAAATTTAATTAGAATAATTGTAGGGGCGGATCTATTTCCTCCCGATAAAAATAGCGGGCGAACAAAGTTCGCCCCTACACATATATTAACCAAAAGCAAAGGAGAATAAAATGAAAGACCCAAAAGGATATGTAAGTTTTATATTGCATGCACACTTACCTTTTATACATCATCCAGAAAGTGACGATTATTTAGAAGAAGAATGGCTCTTTGAAGCTATTTCTGAAACATATATACCACTTCTTTTAAATTTTAAAAAATTAGAGGAAGAAAAAGTGAATTTTAGAATTACAATGTCACTTACACCTCCTCTTCTTTCTATGCTTGATAGCAAATTATTACAAAAAAAATATATTAATTATTTAAAAAAGCATATAGAACTTTGTAAAAAAGAAGTTGTAAGAACAGCTTATGATGCAAGATTAAATGAATTATCTCATTATTATTTAGATAGATATTCTAATGATTTACATATATTTAAAGATGTTTATAATTGTAATTTAATTGAAGGTTTTAAACATTTTCAAGAAACTGGTGTTTTGGAAATAATTACTTGTGGTGCAACACATGGTTACTTCCCTATTTTATATGTTAATGAAAAAACTGTAAAAGCTCAAATTGCAGTTGGTGTTCAAACATACGAAAAATATTTTGGAAAAAAACCTCGTGGAATTTGGCTACCAGAATGTGGTTATGTTCCAGAAGCCGACAAATACTTAAAAGAATTTGGAATAGAATATATTATAACAGAATCTCATGGTATTTTATATGCAGACCCTACTCCTATTTATGGAACTTTTGCTCCAATTGTTTCACCTGAAGGTGTAATAGCTTTTGGGCGTGATATTGAAAGTTCTAAACAAGTATGGAGTTCTATTTGTGGTTACCCAGGAGATTTTAACTATAGAGAATTTTATCGTGATATTGGTTATGATGCAGATTATGAATATATTAAACCATATATTGCTAAAAACGGTGTACGTGTAAATACTGGTATTAAATATCACAGAATTACTGGTGAAACTGATTTTAAAGATTATTATAATGTTCAATGGGCAAAAGATTCTGCTGAAAAACAAGCTGGTCACTTTTTAGATTCAAGAGTAAATCAAATTAATGAACTATCTAATATAATGGATACTCCTCCAATTGTCTTATGCCCTTATGATGCAGAACTTTATGGACATTGGTGGTATGAAGGTCCTTATTGGTTATATATCCTTTTCAAAAAAATATATTATGATGATTGTAATTTTGAATTAATAACACCAGGTGAATATATAGATAAATTTCCATTTGTACAAGTTGCTTCTCCTTGCAGGTCTAGTTGGGGTGCAAATGGATATAGTGAAGTATGGCTTAATCCTTCTAATGACTACGTACATAAGCATTTGCATGTTGCTGGTGATAGAATGTGTGAACTTGCCCAAAAATATCCTAACGCAAAAGGTATAAAGAAAAAAGCTTTAAATCAATGCGTGCGTGAACTTCTACTTGCACAAAGTAGTGATTGGTTATTTATTATTACACATGGCACAATGGTTGATTATGCTAAAAAAAGAATTAAAGATCACATTGGTAGATTTACTACTCTTTATGAACAAATAAACACTGATACTATAGATGAAGAATTTCTAAAAGATATTTCTAAAAAAGATAAAATTTTTCCAGATATAGATTATATGATATATTACTAAAAGCAGATGAACTTACATCTGCTTTTAATTTAATCTTCTTTCTCAAATTCTTCAAACGGTATACTGTTATAATATAAATTTTCTGGATCAACATCTTCTCCGTTTTCCCATTCCACTGAGCATCCTCTCGGATGAACATTTTCAAAGTATTTTCTTTGTTTTAGTTTGTTATAAAACTCTATATCTTTTATATATTCTTCCATGTTATATACTTTTTCTTCACCAGTTTTAAACTTTATATATATATAATATTTTTGTAGTGCTTTCACTTCTACTATTCTAGGTGTTATGTACATATTTCTTTCCCCCATATTCTATCTCAAAGGATTAATCTTAAAGATTTCCTTGCCTTGTTTTATTAAATTCCATAATGTTATTATACCATTTGATTTCATCTTCTTCAAGATTTTGGAAATAAAATTGCAGATTAGCAATTCAAAGATTAAATATAAATAAGTTTATATTTATTTCCATATTTTGTCAATATTTCTTGGTGTTTTTTTATTAAACAAGTTTCAAATTCTCCTTTCCAAGAATAAAATATGTATATCTAATGACTTTTTAGTAGATAATAATTATATTGGAAGGAGAATTTTTGTGCTAAAATCTTTTTGTATAAAAACAAACAATAAAAAAGTACTTGATTATCTACTAAGTGAATTAGAAAATACAAGTTTAGAAAAAATGTATGTTTCTAAATTAAAATTTAAATTATATACTAATTTAATTATTCATTATAAAGGAAAAAATTTAGATTCTTTTTATAATGCTTTTTCTAATATCATGTCTTCTACAATATTAAAATTCTACGAAAAAGATATTATAAAACATATAATAATTAATAATTATTTTTATTTTACAGATATAGAACAAAGAAAAATATTAGAACTTGTATACAACTATTTATATAGTGGGGAATTAGAAGAAGCCTATCTTAGAAAAGATTCTATAAAAATTTCTTGCATAGATTATTTTGCAAATAATAAATCTGCAATATTAGATGGATTTGTTAATTTTAGAATAAGCGATTATATAAAAATGATAGATTACGTTGTAGATTTAGCAGTAAATAAATTTGTAATTGATAGAGAATATACAGAATTTATAGATTTGCTTAAGTGTTATATTAACTCTAAAGATTGTGGTACATCATTAGTTCATTTAATATATCAATCTCAAGAATCTACTTTACTTGACGAATTTAAAAGTGTTATACATCTAGACGAAAGCGTTTTAGATAGCAAATATGTATCTGACATTTCTTTTTCTTCAAATGATTACACTTTAAATACTCTACTTACTTTGCTTCCTAGAAAAATATATATTCATCTTATAGATGGAATATCTGATGAATTTATTAATACTTTAAAACTTATTTTTGATAATCGTGTGTATATTTGTGATGATTGTAATATATGTAAGGCTTATAAATTAAAAGAATTTCAGAAATAAATTGTGCTATTGAGGTGTGAGGTTGGATGTGTGAGGTGTGCTTTTAAGAATAGACTCCGAAGACTTTTTCTTGATTTCACACTTCCCACCTCACACTTCACACTTCTATAAAAATTACAATTTGCAATATTGTTTTCAATATGATATAACTTAAACAAAAACGTATTGGAGTTTATTTATGAGTTCTTTTGTTTTAAAAATGATTGCAATTATTTCTATGTTTGTAGATCATATAGGTTATGGTATTTTTGGTAAATTTTCTTACTTTAATTATATTGGTCGCTTAGCCTTTCCTATTTTTGCATTTCAAATATCAGAAGGCTATATTTATACTAAAAATCTAAAAAAATATTTTTTTAGATTATTTTTTTTTGCTTTAATTTCACAAATTCCTTTTATGCTTTTTTGTTCTATTATTTCTTCTGAATTTAGTTTAAATATATTTTTTACTCTACTTTTAGGACTTTCTTGTATATTTATATATGACAAATCAAAATATAAATCTTTAGGAATTATAGCTTCTATAGCAATCGGATTTGTAGCGCAAATTTCTAATTGTGACTATGGTTTTTATGGTGTAGCAATTATTTTAATATTCCATATCTTTAAAAATAATTTTATAAATGCTAGCATATTCTTTATTATTGCAACATCTATTAAATATTTAATTCCTATAATACAATATGGATTTTATAATGTTTATTTATATCTATTTATATGTACACTTATTCCATTACTTTTTTTAGCTGCGTATAATAATAAAAAAGGTAGAAATACTAAATATTTATTGTATTTATTCTACCCTCTTCATTTATTATTAATTTATGGAATTTCTTTGTTAAAATAATTCTATTCAACTTCTTTTTTCCATAATTGATGTTTGTTGCAATATGCGTATATAACAGAACCTGGAATGTATTTATAATGTAATTCTGCTTTTTCTCCAGGTTTTAAGTATGTTGTATATTCTTTATTTTCAAAACAAATAGAAATCCATTCAATATAATGGTCTTCATCCATAACATGATTTACTGTTACAATTATTTCTCCGTCTTTTATTTCGTATGTTGGAACATGTTTTTCTGCTGCTCCATCATTTGAGTTTGGAACTAATATTTTCATATTTTCCCCACAACATTTAATTCCACAATTCTCACATTCGCAATCTTTAAATACTTTTACTAAAGCTCCACATTTTAAACATTTTTTTACACTTAATTTTTTCATAAAAATTACCTCCTAATTATTGTAAACAATTTTATATATTATAATAATATCACAAAAGCAGATAATTAACAATAAATTATTTTTACCAAAAATATGTATATTTTAGATATTTTAATTTTCATCTTCTAGTAATTTTGTGCAAAAGTTCCTCCATCATATTTTCCTCTCTTACTTACAAAACCTTTTGCATTTGTCATACTAATCCATCTTGATGGACTCATAGTAAAAGATTGATTAGCTGAGTCATTTTTAAACTCGCGAGATTCCGCTAGTTTAAAATCTTCATTAAATAATTCTTCCCACAAACAATAAAAATCAAAAGAACTCTTATTACTCATCCATTTTATTATTACATCTCCAGGATTAGATTCATTTTTATATCTTGCTAAATCAGTTAACGATATATAATCTTTATTTTCCACTCTCATAATACCTATTAAATTATCTTTTACATTTATTTTAGTTATAATTTTATTGTTCATTTAATTCTCCTTTTCGAACTTTTGTTTGTATTGTATGATATTTTTTATTTTTTGTCAATATTTTTCAAACTTTTTTCTTACCACAAATACAGATAACCAATAATTAATTATCTGTATCTTGCGTATATTAAATTAACATATAGAGTTTTGTTCTTAAAATATTATAAATTTTTATTTTATATTTTATTTATTTGTTCGATTTATTAATTTGTTTTTTACACCGCATAATTTATTCCTCTTGCTATTACATCTTTCATATTTTCAATAAGATCATCTATTTCTTTTGGTGTTACTATCATATTGTAGTCATTAGGAGCTAATGCTTCTTTTATTTCTTCGTAATTATCTTGTTCTTTTAACTTGTTTAGATATTCATTTGATTCTGCTTTTTCTTGCAATTTGCTTATAAATATATCTAGACCTTCATCAATTATAGTTCCGTAGGTCAACCACCATAGGTACTCCTATTGCAATTACTGGTATTCCAAGTGTATTTTTGCTTATTTCTTTTCTTTGATTTCCTACTCCTGCTCCTGGTACAATTCCTGTATCTGATAATTGAACTGTTTTACTAATTCTATCTATACTTCTTGATGCCAAACTATCTATTACTATTATAAGTTTTGGTTTTATATTTTCTACTATTCCTTTAATTACTTCCATTGTTTCTATACCTGTTGTTCCAAGAACACCTGGAGCAATTGCACTAACTGGTCTTGTGTCTTTTTCTAAATATTCTGGTACATATTTTATTAAATGTCTCGTAATATCAATTTCGTTTACAACTTTAGGTCCGAAGTGAATCTGGTGTTACATATATATTTCCAAGTCCTACAACCAAAATATCTCCTTGCTTTTCTGTATGCTTATTTATTAATTCTTTTAATTCTTTTGTAACAATCTCTGATGCTTTTTGTATTTCCTCATCTTGTGCTATTTTTAAGTCTTTTATATCTATTGTAATATATGTCCCAATTGGTTTCCCTATTGCTTCTTCTCCTTTACTATCTATTATTTTTACTCTGTTTGTTTTTATATTTCCCCCTTCATCAATGCTTTCAGTTTCAACACCTGGAACTTCTTCTAAATTATTTGCTTTCTTAAAAATATCTCTTCTTTCATCTGCCATATCTGTATTAAAATTAAACATAAAAAATCACCTCTTTTTATTTTTGGTAAAAGATGTGATTTTATGCATGTAAATTGTATTTTATTAAATTCATTGTAACCCTGTAGGGGTCGCTGCCCACAGCGACCCGCAAATGTATATGTTACGGGTCGCCGTGGGCGGCGACCCCTACAACATTTTTAATTAATTTTCTCCTATTTCGTATAATCTTTTTCTAAATCTTCAGCCAATTCAAATCTATATTTTTGCCCTGTTATATTATCCTTTCTTGTTTCATCTATTTTTTCTAAAAACATAGATTCTCTTCTTACCCAAATTTTAGAATCATTTCTATCATAAATTGGTTTATATATAACAACTCTTTCTTGTGTTTCAGAATCTAATGCTATATCTTCTATAAAATAATAATTTCCTTTAAAATGTCTATAAATTTTTCCTATTTTTACTTCGTTCATTTTCATTCCTCCATTCTTTAATATATAAGTATTCTATCATAATACGTTTTTAAAGTATATATTTTACTAATCAATAATATAAAAAATAATTACACTTCAGTAAATATTTAGAAATTTCAGAGAAAATGTAGGGGCGACTAGTAGTCGCCCGCTTCTTGCAGCGCTTTGCTTAAGAAAATTATTAATAGCATTTCCTTCGAAGAGCGGGCGAACAATGTTCGCCCCTACAAATACTCTACAATTTTAAATTCCTACTAAACTGTAACAAAAAATAATTTCTTTATGTATTGACAATCCCCTCCCACCATGTTATTATGTATATCACTGATACGGGTTATCCTATCAGGGCTAAGTGCTTAACAGCACTTAAGTTTATATAGAAAGGAGCGATGCTTAATGAAAAGCATCAGAGGAGCACCTATTATGGTATTGGTTTTTGGGTCTTCCTCTTCGTCTTGCATGAAGTCATAAACGGCGGCTCGTTTGTCCCGTTTCCTGGAAAGCAAGATAAAGAAGAGGTACTTAAAATCCGGGGACCTCCTTATCTCCAAAAAAGAGGAGCTCAACAGAGCTCCTCTTAACCTTTTTATTTAAATTTCAATCCTATCTCTAAACTTATTTTCAATTTGTTTTTTTAATTCTACGTTTTTTTCTTTTTCTAAGTTTGGATCATCTTCCATTATTTTTATTGCTACACTTTGGACTGATTTTAACATTTCTATATCTTCAAATAAATTTGCTATTTTAAATTCTGGAATTCCATGTTGTTTTGTTCCAAAAAATTCTCCAGAACCTCTAAGTTCTAAATCTTTTTCCGATATTATAAAACCATTATTCGTTTCTGTCATTATTTTCATTCTTTCTCTTGTGTTTTGTCCGCTTCCCTTCATATTTTAAAATACAATATGATTTAAATTCTCCGGCGTCCTACTCTTCCTCTTAATTGGTGAAGTGTTGCAAGTCCAAATCTTTCTGCATTTTCTATTACCATTATATTGCTATTCGGAACATCAACTCCTACTTCTATTACTGTTGTAGAAATAAGAACTTGTATTTTTCCTTCTTTAAATTCTTGCATTATTTGGTCTTTTTCTTTTGGTTTTAATTTTCCGTGTATATACTCCACTCTATAATTTGATAACAATTCTTTATATTTTTTATATACATCTAAAACTGCTTTTGCATCTATTTCTTCCGATTCTTCTACTAATGGACATACAATATATGCTTGTCTTCCTTCTTCCAATTGTTTTTTTATAAAGTTATTTACTCTTTCCTCCATGCCTTTTGTTACTGCAAATGTATCTATCTTTTTTCTGTTTGGTGGAAGTTCATCTATTATAGATATGTCTAAGTCTCCATATAATATTAATGCAAGCGTTCTAGGTATTGGTGTTGCTGTCATAACCAGTATGTCTGGATTTTTCCCTTTATTATTTATAATGCTTCTTTGTCTTACTCCAAACCTGTGTTGCTCGTCTGTTACAACTAATCCTAAATTTTTAAATATAACATTTTCTTCTAATAAACTGTGTGTTCCTATTAAAACATCTATATCACCATTTTTTAATCTATCTAAAATATTTTCTTTTTGTTTTTTAGGAATTCCACTTACTAATAGTTCACATTTTATATTAAAATTTTGTAATAAATTTTGAAAATTCTTTAAATGCTGTCTGCTAAGTATTGCTGTTGGTGCCATTACAGCTACCTGATAACCAGATTTTACTGCTTTATATGCAGAAATTATAGATACTGCTGTTTTTCCGTGAACCTACATCTCCTTGAAGTAATCTATTCATTGGTTTACTATTTTCCATATCTTTGTCTATTTCTTCTAACACTCTTGTTTGTGCACCTGTAAGTTTAAAAGGAAGCATTTCTATTGCATCTTGCATTTTAATATTTTTATTAAATTCTATACCTTTTACATCTACAGAATATTTTGTTTTAAGATTTAAAAGCGCTAATTGCATAATAAGCAATTCTTCAAAAACTAGTCTTTTTCTAGCTTTATTATATTCTCCAAAATCTTTTGGAAAGTGTATATTATTTATTGCTTTAGTTATATCATCTAAATTATAGTCTTCTAGTATATAGTTAGGTAAAGTCTCTTCTAAATTAGTTTGTATTTCTTTTAGTCCATTTTCCATTATTTGTCTTATAACATTTTGAGACAAGTTATATGTAAGTGAATATATTGGAATTATTTTTCCTGTATTTTTATTTGTATTTTCTTCATCAAATACCGGAGAATTCATTTCTATAAAACCTATTCTTTTTTGAACTTTACCAAAAAATTTATAAGTTTCTCCAAGTTTAAATTTAGTTTTTAAATATCTTTGGTTGAACCACGTAATATGGCAAATTCCTGTTTCGTCCCTAACAGTAAGTTTATATATTACCATATTTTTTTTAATTCTTTTTTCTAGCATTTTAGATACACATATTGCCTCTATTAAAGTTTCTTCTCCATCTTCTATATCTGCAATATTTTTTGCTTTTCCTCTATCTTCGTAGTTCCTTGGGAAATATGTTATTAAATCTTTTAAATTATATATACCTATACTATTTAAGACCTCCGCTCTTGCAGGTCCAACACCTTTTATATATTTAATTTCTTTATTTAAATCAAACATGTACTACCTCTCTGCTAATATAAATTTTTTGTTTTGTTCTGTAGGGGTCGATTCCATATCGACCCTTAATTTTATGTCTTGGGCGGATATGAAATCCGCCCCTACAAATTTAAATTTTCTCAAAATTGCATAATTCTATATTTAATAATATTTATCCTTTTCCCAATTTAATGGATTGTTTTGTATATATTGTTTTATTAATAAGTATTCTTTTTCATTTCTTATTATATGTTCATAATAATTTCGTTGCCATAATTTTCCTTTATTGTACATAAAATATTTATTTGTCGTTGCTGATTTAAAACGTTGTATTATTCTTTGTAGGGGCGGACGCCTCTGTCCGCCCGTAATTTGTATTATTATGTGTATATGATTTGGCATTATTATATATTCATCAACATTTGTATTTATATCGTTTATTTTTAATATTGATTTTTCTATTTGTATACCTAAATTTGTTAATTTTATTTGCGGGCGGACACAGGGGTCCGCCCCTACAATGTTTGCACTTAATGCTCGCTCAGTTTATATTTTAAACCTGTATTTCTTTTTTTTATATCTGCATTATCTATCATAAATTGTATTATATTTTTATTTCCTATTACTATTAAAAGTTTTTTTGCTCTTGTTATTCCTGTATATAATAAATTTCTTGTAAGTAGCATTGGTGAGCTTTGCGGAATACACATTATTACAACATCAAATTCACTTCCGTTGTGATTTATGTATTGTAATACTATAACTATGTTCTAATTCATCTAAATTAGTAAAGTCATACCATGCTTTTTTTTCGTCATCAAAAAATACTTCTATTTGTTTTTCTACTTCATCTATCGCAGTAATTATTCCTAACTCTCCATTGAAAATTCCAGAGCCTGCTTCTATTTTATTGTTCGGGCGGACAGAGTCGTCCGCCCCTACATTTCTTTCCCAGTATATATCATAATTATTTTTTACCTGCATAACCCTATCTCCAGGTCTAAATACTCTATCTCCACTTTGTTTTTCTACTTTCTTTTTTGGATTTAATGCATTTTGTAATTGTTTGTTTAATTCTTTTGTTCCAAGCATTCCTTTTTTTGTAGGAGTTAATACTTGTATGTTTTTAAAGAAATCATAATCTCCATATTTTTTTAATCTTCCTGTACATAGTGATACAATATTTTGCAAAACTTTTTCTTGAAACCCCTCGTTTATATAAAAGAAATCTTCTATTTTTTCTTCTTTTTCTTCTGCTCCAATAAATCCTTCTCCATTATTTACTCTATGTGCATTTGTTATTATTTTACTTTTTGCTGCTTGTCTAAAAATTTTATTTAATTCTATTGTTGTAATACTTTCAGATTCTATTATGTCTTGAAGAACTATTCCGAGGTCCCACTGATGGTAATTGATTTATATCTCCTACTAATACTAGTTTGGTTCCTAAATATATTGCTTTTAATATATGATTCATTAAAAACATATCTACCATAGACATTTCGTCTATTATAAGTACATCTGCATCAACTGGTGTAATTGGATAATCTATATTTAAAAAACCCTCTTCTTCTAATTTTTTTATCTCTAAAAGTCTATGTATTGTTGCAGCTTCTTTTCCTGTTTGTTCTTGCATTCTTTTCGCAGCTCTACCTGTTGGAGCACATAACACTACTTTTTTCTTTTTTGCCTCAAAAATTTCTATTATAGACTTAATTATTGTTGTTTTACCTGTACCTGGTCCTCCAGTAATAATACATACATTATTACTATTTACTGCATTTATTGCTTCTTTTTGCTCTTCTGATAAAATTATATCTTGTTTACTTTCTACTTTTTCTAGTTCTACTTTAAAGTTCTTTATCTCTTTAATATTTTTTGTTTTATCCAATGCAATTAGTTTTTCTGCTATATTTTTTTCTGCAATATAAAAGTAAGAAAGATATACCCATTCTCCATCTTCTCTTTCTTCTAAATATATTTCTTCTTTTGCTTTTAAATTTATAATTTCTTCTTCTATGTTATCTTTATTAACATTTAATAAATCTGATACAAATTTTACTAAGTTTTCGTATAGTACACAGCTGTTCCCATTATTACCAGCTAAAACTAAACTATATTTTATACCACTTGCAATTCTTTGACCATTATCTATTGCTATTCCTAAATTCATTGCCATTTTATCTATTTTTTTAAAATCTATACCATATGTTATATCTAATAAAATATATGGATTTTCTTCTATTTTGGAAATCGCATCTTGTCCTAATTTTTCGTATACTTTTTTACTATTTTGACCAGTTATTCCGAAATCTTTCTAAAAATCCTACAACTTGCCATAGTTCCCATTTTTCATTAAATTCTGTGCTAATTTCTTCTGCTTTTGATTTACTAATTCCTTTTATATTAGCTAGTCTTTGAGGTTCAAATTTTAATACTGCAATTGTTTCTTCTCTAAATTTATCTACTATCCTTTTAGCAGTTGCAGGACCTACTCCTTTAATTATTCCACCTGATAAATATTTTTCTAATGCCTCTAACGTTTCTGGCATTATTTTTTCAAATGTCTGTATTTTAAATTGTCTTCCATATTCTTGGTGATTTACAAAATTACCAACTAATTTAAGGCTATCTCCTTTATTTATAAAAGGAAGATAGCCTACTATTACAGTTAATTCTTCGTCTGTTTCAAACTCTGCTATTGTATAACTATTTACTTCGTTTTGATATATAATTTCAGAAATTTGTCCTTTTATTTCCATTATTGCTCCTCTTTTTTGAAAACGGGCGATAAAAATCGCCCTTACATTTTCTCTTTTTTTCTAATATTTATATATCATAAAAATACCTATATGTAAATCATTTTTTATCTATATTATCTATTAATTCTTTGCAAGTTTTCCAATCTACAAGTTCTATAAAGTTATAGTCTTCTGTAAGTTTTTCTATTATTTCTTTTGTTTTATCGGTAGAACCTAAATCAGTTACTATTATATTTTTTATGCACTCCTCTTTTCCGTATAATATTCTAAATAAAATCGAACGCATAAAACCTTCTATCTTTTCTTCTTGATTTTTCACTGCTATTATAAAATATATTCCGTCAGATTCTAGTTTTGTGTATGTACAAACATAGTATATTGTTTTTATAATTTCTATTAAACCATATAGTGCTAATGTCCATATTATACCATTTGTAATAAAATCTAACATATAATTCACTCCTGGTTTATTATATGTTTTTACGGTTATTATGGTTACGTATTTAAAATTATATTGCAAACGTTGTAGGGGCAGACGCCTCTGTCTGCCCGCAATTTTATGCGATTTTTTTCGGGCGGACACGGGGTTCCGCCCCTACAGATTTTAAAATAAATTATTCATTCAAATTACAACTTAACCACGTTTTCCCAAGCTAAATCTTTATCTCCAAAATGACCATAGTTTGTTGTTTTTGTATATATTGGTTCTTTTAATTTTAAATAATTTATTATTCCATTTGGTGTTAGGTCAAATTTTCCTTCTATTATTTTTATAATTTCGTCTTCTGGTATAGTGCTTGTACTAAATGTGTTTATAAATATAGATAATGGTTTTTCTATTCCTATTGCATAAGCTACTTGTAGTTCGCATTTTTTAGCAAGGCCGTTTGCTACTATGCTTTTTGCTATATGGCGCAGCATATATGCTGCGCTTCTATCTACCTTGCTTGCATCTTTTCCAGAAAAGGCTCCTCCACCATGTTTTGCATATCCACCATATGTATCTACAATAATTTTTCTTCCTGTAAGTCCTGTATCTCCTAAAGGTCCTCCTATTACAAATCTTCCTGTAGGATTTACATATATTTTTGTATTTTCATCTATATATTTTTTGTCTATTACTTTGTTTATTACTTTTTCTGTAATGTCCTTTTTCATAGTATCTAAATCTACTGTATCTAAATGTTGGTTTGATATTAATATTGTGTCTATTCTTGCTGGTTTATCATCTATATATTCTACTGTTACTTGTGTTTTTCCATCTGGTCTTAAATAGTCTATCTCTCCATTTTTTCTTGCTTCTGTAAGTTTTTTTGCAAGTTTATGCGCCATTGCTATTGCAAAAGGCATTAGCTCTTCTGTTTCGTCAGATGCATATCCAAACATTATACCTTGATCTCCTGCACCACCTACATCAACTCCCATTGCAATGTCTGTGCTTTGTTTTGTTATATTAGTTTCTATTTTACATGTTCTATAATCTATATCTGTATTTTCATTATCATATCCTATTTCTTTTAAAACATCTCTTGCAATTTTTTCCGCATCTATACTTGCATTTGTTGTAAGTTGCCCTGCTATTGTTATTAAATCTTTTGATGCAAATGTTTCTATTGCTACTCTAGAATTTTTATCTTGTTTTAAGCATTCATCTAAAATGCTATCTGAAATTAAATCACATACCTTATCTGGATGTCCTTCTGTTACACTTTCTGATGTAAAATAATATTTTTTCATTTAAATCCTCTCCTTATTCCTTATATTTCTTCATTTTTTATTTGGGCGGAGCAAGCCCCGCCCCTACATTTAACAAAAGACTTTGCAAAAATGCAAAGTCCTAATTTTGATTTTATTTAAATCATCATTCAAAGCACTTTGCTTTGCCGGTATTAGCACCTTGTATATTACAGGTTGCTGTGGAGTTATAAAGCCGGTTCTCTCGTCCACTCTTGATAATGTATTGTAAATATTATACTTGCTGTTTACAGGTTTGTCAATTTTTTTTGCAAATTTGGCTATTTTTGTTTCTTTTTATTAATTTATGGAATATAATAAATAAAATATTTTTATCTAATTAGGTAAAAAATGTAGGGGCGGGCCTCGTGTCCGCCCAATTGAGCACAGTACAAAATGCTTTGCATTTTGGAAGGAGTGATATTGATTATGAAAAATTACAAATTAGCATTAGTAGGTGCTACAGGTTTAGTTGGTGTTACTGCAAGAAAAGTTTTAGAAGAAAAAAATTTACCTATTTCTGAATATGTCTTTTTTTCTTCAAATAAATCTGCTGGCACAAAAATTAATTTTTTAGGAAAGGAATATATAGTTCGTGAATTAAAGGAAGATTCTTTTGATGAAGGTTTTGATTTTGCAATTTTTTCTGCTGGTGGAGAAACCTCTAAAAAATATTCTCCTATAGCAACTTCTAAAGGATGTATTGTTGTAGATAATAGTAGTGCTTTTAGAATGGATGAAAATGTTCCTTTAGTTGTTCCAGAAGTTAATCCTGATGATATTAAATGGAACAAGGGAATTATTGCAAATCCAAATTGTTCTACAATACAAGCAGTTGTTGCATTAAAACCTTTAGATGATAAATATAAGATTAAAAGAATTGTTTATTCTACATATCAAGCTGTTTCTGGTGCAGGTAAATCAGGTGTTGATGATTTAGAAAATGGATTAAAAGGAATTGCTCCTAAAAAATTTCCATACCCTATTGTAAATAACTGCTTACCACACATAGATGTTTTTGAGGAAAATGGTTATACAAAAGAAGAAATTAAAATGATTAATGAAACTAGAAAAATTCTTGGAAAACAAGATTTAAAAATAACAGCAACAACAGTTAGAGTTCCTGTTATTAATTCTCATAGCGAATCTATAAATGTAGAATTTGAAAATGATTTTGATTTAGAAGAATTAAAAGAATTATTAAAAAATAGTCCTGGTATTGTTCTTCAAGATGATCCAAAAAATAATATATACCCTCTCGCAACAACTGCTTCTGGTTCAGATGAAGTTTATGTTGGAAGAATTAGACGTGATGAAAGTGTAGATTTTGGTATTAATATGTGGGTTGTTTCTGATAATATTAGAAAAGGTGCTGCAAGTAATGCAGTTCAAATTGTTGAAAAATTGATTGAAAATAAATTAAATGTAATTTAATAAAAAGTTAACGAGCTGCTGGAAGTTCAGCAGCTCGTTTGGCATCATTTTTTTGGTACAAGCATAAAGTAGTAGTAGGTGTTATCAATAGCATATCTGCAATAGCATCCTTCATTTTTTCTTAAAAGTATATCTTTAACTGTTTCTTTTGAAAAGCCGTACTTGGCTGCAAATAAACTGGCTTTATTGTCAATAAAATACTCGAATTTGTAATTATTCTTTTAATTTTTAATCCATTCCCAATCAAAGTTATTAAGGATAATTCCTTCTTCACTTATAATGGAATGAACTGTTTTCTGAAGCTCAAAGAATTGTTGTGAAACTGCCTCCAAGTATTCTGACCTTTGTTTTGCCTCCATAGACGCTATTACCTGTACCTGCTGAGTTGCTTTCTTGAGTTCATCAAGAATCTTGTTGTCTGCCATTTTGCTTTCCTCCGCAATTTTTATTTAATCTTTAAGTCTTCCTAATGCTGCGATATTCGAAGGAATCTTAAAAGATTATGTTAATATTATACTATATATTTAATCTTTTTGCAAATTTAGTATTTTATGAATTTTTTCGTTTGTGCCATTTTCAAGGATTTTATTTCCTTATATTTCCATTTTAGCACTCGGTTTTTCTTCAATTTTGATTATTTTAATTTTGTTTTTTTATCCAAAGAAAAAAAGGCGCAATAATCCTATTACAACCT
>JAFQIK010000035.1 GCA_017397545.1 Clostridia bacterium | reverse complement strand
TGGTCGTCCGAGCTTCGAAGAACGGGCGATTAAAAAAATTGCCCCTACATCTTGGGATAATTCCTTTGATGCATTTCGGGTCGCTGTGGGCAGCGACCCCTACAGATTTAAAAATGAATTCATCCCTACAAATTACAATTTATCTATTTCTAGCATTTTATCATAAGCAAAAAATAAAATCTATAACAATTGCCAAATGTGGTACAATATGGTATAATAATTTTATACTTATGAAAAGAAGGTGCTAAAGATGGCAATAATCATATTAATATATATATTAATAGTATTAATAGTTGCTTTAGTTTTATTTGCAATTGCACAAATAAAATTGGCAGGAATAAAAGTAAAAGATTTTTGGAGTTTTATAGAAGCAAACCAAACATTAGAAAAATTATATAGATTTGCAAAAAAATACGAGAGGTTAACAGCGCAAGAACAACTAATTTTTTTATCAGAAGCTGAAAAAGTTTTTGATGCATTTGATAAAGTACCTAACATATTATGGGAAGAAGAATACCAAAAATATATGGATGTTTTAGATAAATATAAAAATATAAAAGTAGCTAGATGGACACAAAATTAAGAAGTAGTAAGTACTTCTTAATTTTTATTTTGCAATATCATCTTCACCTATTTCTAATTCTTCACAAGTATCTCTCATAAACTGAAAATTATTAGAAGTCATGAAATCAACAATATCAGTCGTTTTAGTATATTCACCAGAAGAAGGGTTTACAATATAATAAGTATGAGAACCTTGAGAAGTTTTCAAATCAAACATAATATAGAAAACTTTTTTGCCTTTATCAGTTCTTTGACATATAGTTCTTCGAGAAATATTTTTTTGTTCTCTTCTATTGAAAATAGTTTTTCTAATATAATCATAATAGTTTTTTGCTTCAATATATCCGAGTAAAACAATTTGAATAATTTAAATGTTCTAAAACAAATTCAAGTTTATATTGATTACAAAAATCATATGTTAAGTCTCTAGAGTCCATATTTGGAAATCTCTCTTTTAGATGCCTTTTAAATCCACCTCTATTTAGAATTTCTGCTCTTAAAGTATCAAATACTTCATTTGTATACATTCCATGCCATGTATAACCTAATTTATCATCAATTTTTTTCAATTCTTCTGGAGTAATATAAGAGAAATTTCTTTCAGGGTATTTTTGAGTTTGATTTGCAAACCTAACTGTTTTACAGCCCATTTGTATTTTAAATAAATCAAACATAGGATTTAAATGATACCAACAATCATTATCTCCTTTTACTGCTAAGTCTACATGCTTTATGGGGGAGGAAGAAGGAGCTTCAAGCAATTCACACTCAATACCAAGCTTCCTAAAAGCTGCACTATATATTTGGGCAATAGATTTACAAATTACATTAAAATCGTTTTTAGAACTAATATCTACATCTTTATTATATATGGAATTTTGTCTATTATTACTGCCATAAAAAAAATTTACATCTTTTTTCATTTTTTTACCAAAATACAAATATATATATCTTATTTGTTCATTTTTAGTTAAATTAGTAGGCATATTATTAATAGCTTCTTCAATTAGGTTTTGAACTTTTCCCATTTGTACCTCCAAATATGAAAATATAATGTTATTTTAACATAATATACATAAAATTGCAAAATAAAAATTTTATAAAATGTGTATAAAATTTTGAAAGAGCTAATAAAATAATTTATAAGGAGAGATATAATGAATAAAATTAAATATTTTGATCATGCTGCAACAACTTCAGTAAAAGAAGAAGTTTTAAAGGAAATGCTTCCATATTTTAGTATAGAGTATGGAAACGCATCATCTATATATAGTATTGGAAGAAGAGCAAAAAGATCCATAGATGAGGCTAGAAGAAGAGTAGCAATAACAATTAATAGCGAACCAAAAGAAATATATTTTACAGGATGTGGAAGTGAAAGCGATAATATTGCTATAAAAGGTATAGCATATGCTAATAAGGATAAGGGAAATCATATAATAACTACCAAAATAGAACACCATGCAATTTTAAATGCATGTAAAACTTTAGAGAAAGAGGGCTTTAGTGTAACTTATTTAAATGTAGATAAACAAGGAGTAATTAATTTACAAGAGTTAGAAAATGCTATAACAAATAAAACAATATTAATAAGTATAATGTTTGCAAATAATGAAATCGGTACAATTGAGCCAATAGAAGAAATTGGAAAAATTGCTAAAAAATATAATATACTTTTCCATACAGATGGCGTTCAAGCAATAGGAAATGCAAAAATTGATGTGAAAAACATGAATATAGATTTATTATCAATGTCAGCACATAAATTTTATGGACCAAAAGGAGTAGGGGCATTATATATAAAAAATGGAGTGAAATGCAATAAATTACAAGACGGAGGACACCAGGAAAAAGATTTAAGAGCTGGAACAGAAAATGTAGCAGGTATAGTAGGGCTTGGAAAAGCAATACAGATATCTTGTCAAAATTTACACAAATATAATACTAAATTAGTAGAATTAAGAGAATATTATATTTCACAAATAGAAAAAAGAATTCCTTATATAAAAATAAATGGACATAGAGAAAAAAGATTACCAGGAAATGCTAACATATCTTTTAAATTTGTGGATGGAGAAGATTTATTATTAAATTTAGATGCAAAAGGAATATGTGCATCTAGTGGTTCGGCTTGTAGTACAGGGTCTACAAATCCTTCTCATGTTCTTCTAGCAATAGGTCTTAAAGAAGAGGAGGCAAGAGGAGCTTTAAGAGTAACATTTGGAGAAGAAAATACTATAGAAGATGTAGAGTTTTTAGTAGAAAGTTTAGTGGAAATAGTTGAAAGGCTTAGAAATATGTCACCAGAATATTTGGAATTTGTTAAGAATAAATTGTAATTTGTAGGGATGAATTCATTTTTAAATCTGTAGGGGTCGCTGCCCACAGCGACCCGAAATGCATCAAAGGAATTATCCCAAGATGTAGGGGCAATTTTTTTTAATCGCCCGTTCTTCGAAGCTCGGACGACCAATGGTCGCCCCTACAACATTTGTAATGAATTTTGTAAGGCAACAACAAATTACAATTTATATAAATAAAGGAATCAAAAAAAGTTAAGAGCATTAAACTCTTAACTTTTTTATTATTTTAATTTCATCAAATAAGTTATCAATTACTTCTTTTCTTTTTAAATAAGCAGTTCTATATTCTTCAAGAACATATTTGTAATTTTTAAAATTTTCACCTTTTTCAAACATAGATTGCATATAAGCTGCGTAATATTCTTTTTTATTTTCTTTTTTTGCTTTTTCCATTTTCATATTATAATCATTAATTTTTTCTAATCGTTTAACTTGATTATCTAAATATTTAGTATACTCAAAAATACAGCTAATTTCATAATTGATATCATCTATAACTACTTTACATAGGGCTTTTACTATTTTGGAATTAATTTTTCCTATCTTAGCATTTTCTTCCATGCTTTTCATAGCAACAGATTTGGGCGTGAAAGCTCTAGATTCTTCAATTAAAAGCTTTAAAGTATCTGTAATACCAATGTGAGTTTTATATTGCCTTTTGCTAACAATAGCATCAAATTCATCTGCAACTCTTATTATTTGTCCCTCTATAGGTATGTCTTTTTTTAATAAACCTTCTGGATAACCAGAACCATTTAAAGCCTCGTGGTGATATTTTGCACCAGCAGAATATGGCCTAAGTTTTGGATCATCCATACACATTTTATAACCAATAGTAGTATGTGTTTTAATAACTTCATATTCTTTATCTGTTAATGGACCATTTTTTTGTAAAATTTTTGGAGGAATAAATAGCTTACCAATATCATGTAAATAAGCACAAGTTGTACAATAAATTGTAAAAGCAGTGTTCATATGTAGATATTCACATAGACGGCAAGTTATGTTTGCAACATTTTCAGAATGTTTTCGAGTAAATGCATCTAGAGAATCAAGCATTCCTAATTGATAACGCATGGATTCATCTAAATTGTAAGATTTAAGGTTGGTTTTATTATAAAAATCTAATTCTTCTTTCATTTGTATCTCCTAAAATTATTATACTATATAATAATTTTATAACTAATAAAGAATAACGTCAAGAAAAAATCAAGAATTTGCTGCAAGCAAATTCTTGATTTTTTCTTAAACATCCATTTGACTACTTAAAAAACCGGCAGCTGATTGAACTACTTTCAATTCAGTATCTCCCATTTTAGTGTTTTGTTCTTTAGAAAGTAGAATAACACTTCCGTATTACATCTCCATCAGATATTATTGGATATATAACTTGCGAATTGTATCTTCTTTCTTTGTTATCATTTTGAGTAATTGGCAAAGCTATTTCGTTGTTTTCTTTACTTGTATAAACTTCTTTATTTTCCATTATTTTTTCTAATTCTGGACTTAAAGATTGTTCTAAAAATTCTTTTTTTGATCCGCCGGATACAGCAATAACAGAATCTTTATCAGTAATACATGCAATATGTCCTGTTGTTTTAGAAAGAGTTTCTGCATAACCTGTTGCAAATTCAGAAAGTTCACCTATTGGAGAATATTTCTTTAAAATAACTTGACCTTCTCTATCAGTAAAAATTTCTAAAGGGTCACCTTCCTTAATACGAAGAGTTCTTCTTATTTCTTTTGGAATAACAATTCTTCCTAAATCATCTATTCTTCTTACTACACCTGTTGCTTTCAAAATTTTACCTCCTTTGTTTTATTTTGAATTTAAATTTATTATTTGTTTTGATGTAAAAATTATGCATAAATTTGACAAAAAAATTAAAATTAATTCTTGAAAAATAAATTGTAATTTGTGTGATTAAACATATTGCAAACGTTGTAGGGGTCGATGCCCACATCGACCCGAAAAACAAACAAATAAATGCGGGCCGATGTGGGCATCGGCCCCTACAATCAAAAATGAATTTATTCCTACAAACAACAATTTATCTAATTAAATAATAAAAAAACTTGTAAAAAATTTCTAAATTTTATATAATAGTAAACATACTAAATTTAGGAGGAAGCAAATGAATACAATAGATTTAAAAGATACATATTTAAAATTTTTTGAAAGCAAAGGACATAAAATAATACCTAGTGCGCCAATAATACCAGAAAATGACCCAACATGTCTTTTTAATACAGCGGGTATGCAGCCTTTAGTACCATATTTAAAAGGTGAACCTCATCCAGAAGGAACAAGACTTGCAGATGTTCAAAAATGTTTTAGAACAAACGATTTAGATTCAATAGGGGATACAACTCACCATACATTTTTTGAAATGTTAGGAAATTGGTCTTTAGGTGATTATTTCAAAAAAGAATCAATTACCTGGAGTTTTGAACTTTTAACTAAATATTTAAATATACCAGTAGAAAAATTAGCAGTTACCGTATTTAAAGGAAATGAAATTGTTCCAGCAGATACAGAATCAGCAGATATCTGGAAATCTTTAGGAATAAAAGAAGAAAGAATTGCATTTTTAGGAGAAGAAAATAACTGGTGGCCTAATATGGAATTACTTGGACCATGTGGACCAGATACAGAAATCTTCTATTGGAGAAGTAAAGAAGATGTTCCAGAAAAATTTGATCCAGATAATGAAAATTGGGTTGAAATTTGGAATAATGTTTTTATGCAATATAATCACGAAGAAGGAGGAAAATTTACTCCATTAAAAAACAAAAATGTTGATACAGGCTTAGGTGTTGAAAGAGTAACTGCAATACTAGAAGGATATACAGATAATTACAAATCATCTGTATGGAAAGATGTTATAGAAAAAATAGAAGAGATATCAAATTTATCATATGATGATGGAAACAATACTAGAAGTATGAGAATTATTGCAGACCATATAAGAGCAATTGTAATGATATCAGGAGACAATGCGGGAATAAAACCATCTAACACAGATCAAGGATATATTTTAAGAAGATTAATTAGAAGAATGATAAGATATGCTAAAAAACTAAATATAGATATTAACACAGATTGGGAACAACAATTAGCTACTTTAATTATAAATAAATATGCAAAATATTATAATGAACTTGAAAAGAACAAAAATGATATATTAGAAACATTAAAAAATGAAAAAATTAAATTCAATAGAACTTTGGAAAAAGGATTAAAAGAATTTGAAAAAGTAGTTAACAATCTAGAAGGAGATTTAATAAATAAAGATATAGCATTTAGATTGTACGATACATTTGGTTTCCCTATTGAATTAACAGAAGAATTAGCAGGAGAAATGAATTTAAAAGTAGATGTAGAAGGTTTTAAACAAAAATTTAAAGAACACCAAGAAAAATCAAGGGCAGGAGCAGAACAAAAATTTAAAGGAGGCCTTGCATCAACTGGAGAAATGGAAACTAAATATCATACAGCAACACACCTTTTGAATGCTGCATTAAAACAAGTTCTAGGAGACCATGTTCATCAAAAAGGAAGCAATATTACTGCTGAAAGAATGAGATTTGACTTTTCACATGGTGCAAAAATGACAGATGAAGAAAAACAAAAAGCAGAAGAATTAGTAAATAAATATATTGAGCAAGCAATACCAGTAGAGAAAATGGAAATGAAAAAAGAAGAAGCTTTAAATCTTGGAGCTGAAGCTATGTTTATAGAAAAATATGGAGATATTGTAACAGTTTATAAAATCGGAGATGTATCTTTAGAATTATGTGGGGGACCTCATGTGAAAAATACAAAAGAGTTAGGGCAGTTTAAAATAAAAAAAGAAGAAGCTTCATCAGCAGGAGTAAGACGTATAAAAGCAATTCTTGAATAGACACGTAGGGGTCGATGCCTACATCGACCCGAAATGCTCGAAGAAATTGCCCAGAGATGTAGGGGCGATTTTAATCACCCGTTCTTCGAAGTGCGGGCGAACAAGTTCGCCCCTACAAATTTTACAATAAATTTATCGAAATATTTTAATCATACAAATTACAATTTATATTTTAAATAAAAAAGTAAAGGAGAAAATTAAAATGGATAATTGCATTTTTTGTAAAATAATAAAAAAAGAAATACCATCTAATATAGTATACGAAGACAACCAAATACTCGCATTTAGAGATATAAACCCAGTTGCACCAGTACATATATTAGTAATACCAAAAAAACATATAGAATCAGTTATAGAATTAAGTAAAGATGATGAAATATTAATAGGTAAAATATATACAGTAATAAATAAAATTGCAAAACAAGAAAATATAAATGAAAAAGGTTTTAGAGTAATAGTTAATTGTGGAGAAGATGGTGGGCAAGAAGTGAAACATTTACATTTTCATTTATTAGGTGGAAAAAAATTAGGAGTAAAAATTTGTGAATAGAACTATAAAAAAATAAAATTATGTGGTATAATATAAATATATTGCATAATGGAGGTGTTTTAAATGTCTGCAAATAGATATGGAAATATTTTAACAATAATTTTAGTAGTTTTAATTGTAGCAATATTAATAGGAATTGCTTTTTTAACATATAATTACATTATAAATCCACGAAATAAAGAAAATAAAAATATAGCAGCTATTGAAGAATTTGATAAATATATAGAAGAACAAGAAAATGAAGAAGATGAAAAAATAAATAATGAAGAACAAAAATTAGAAGTAGAATCAACAGAACAACCAAAAGATCAAACAACATCTTCAAGCGAAGGAAGAAAAAAGAAATATCATGAAGGTTTTGTTATGTTAGGATATATAACAATACCAAAAACTAATGTTAAACAGCCAATATTAGATACTGTTACACCAGAATCATTAAACACTGCAGTTGCAGTATTGTATCCTAGCAATGCACAACTTAACCAACCAGGAAATATAGTAATAATAGGACATAATTATAAAAACGGACAATTCTTTTCAAATAATAAAAAATTATCTGTAGGAGATAAATTAAAAATAAAAGATAATACAGGAACAGAACTTACATATACAATATATGAAAAATTTGAAACAACAGAACAAGATACAAGTTTTTATAATAGAAACACAAATGGAGCAATAGAGGTTACATTGTCTACATGTACAGATGATGCAAAAGCAAGAACAATTATTTTAGCAAGAGTAGAGTAGTATAATTAAAAATAGAGTAATGTAGGGGCGACTAGTAGTCGCCCGTTAATTTAGAAAATCATATAAATAAAACATATCCACAAAAAAACTGCAAATTATTATTTTTTATAAAAAAAGGATTGACAAACTATAAAAAATTAATTAAAATATAATACGTACTTTTTAAATGGTGGATGTAGCTCAGTTGGTTAGAGCGCTGGTTTGTGGCACCAGAGGCCGTGGGTTCAAGTCCCATCTTCCACCCCACAAACCAAATTAAATATATTGGGGTGTAGCCAAGCGGTAAGGCACCAGACTTTGACTCTGGCATGCGGCGGTTCGAATCCTCCCACCCCAGCCAAAATAAAATAACGTAGCTAAAGCTACGTTATTTTATTTTGGTTAGAGTTAGAGGTAAGAATAAACGTGGAGCAGAAGGCTATTGCGGCGACCTGAGCGAAGCGAAGTAGTACCCGGAGGGTATTCGAATCCGTTGGTTATTTTATTTTGTACTCTTAATTATGCACTTTTCGCTATTAATTAATAATAATGTGCATTTACTTTTAAATTAAACTAAAAATATTACAAACACATTACATTTATATTACAAAACAAGCAAATATATTGACTTACAAAAATATATAACTTAAAATGAACATAAAAGAAAATAATTTGTAGAAAATACAAATGAAAATGTAATTGGTATTTGGAATTTAGAATTTGGTAATTGGAATACAAACTACAAATTACCAACTACCAAACGCACAATGCCAAACCAAAAAAACAAAGGAGGAAAAAATATGTTAAAAAAACAAAAAGGTATTACCTTAATTGCCTTAATTATCACAATCATAGTAATGCTAATATTAGTAGGAGTAACAATAAATGTTGCCCTAAATGGAGGATTATTTACAAAAGCACAACAAGCTTCAGAAGAAATGCAAGTAGAGGCAGAAAAAGAAGAATTATTATCAGCAATAGTAGCAGCAATAGGAACAGATGCAAAGGTGGATTTTGATTATTTGGATGATAATTTACCAACAGGATGGTCTAAAGTATCAGAAAAAACATACAAAAGCCCAAAACAAAAT
>JAFQIK010000034.1 GCA_017397545.1 Clostridia bacterium | reverse complement strand
TTTTATTCTTCCTTCTTTCATATATATTGTTACCATTTGGGATTGAATTGGTTCATAGTCTGGAAACTTTTCTCCTATTTTTTTTGCTTCTTTTATTCTTCCTTCTTTCATATATATTGTTACCATTTGGGATTGAATTGGTTCATTATCTGGAAATTTTTCTCCTATTTTTTTTGCTTCTTCAAATTTTCTTAGAGTTATCAACGTTCTTATTTTCATAGATACCTCTTTTTCTTCTTCAACTAGTTTTGTAAATTTTTTATCTTCTTTTTTAGTTCCTGTTATTATTCGTTTCCATCCATAAATAGTCGATGGCGATATTTCATATTTTTTTCCTATTTCTGTTATTCTCTTACCTGCCTTAACCTCACTTAAGACTTTTCCCTTTATTTCTTCACTATATGCCATTTTGTCCTCCTAATATTTTCTTTGCCTATTTGTTCAACCGCTTCTCATATGTACTTTCTAATACAAAAAAATTATACCACAATTTACATAACATGTAAAGCGTGTGTAATTTTATTTTTTTCTAAAAAGGAGCCAAAGGGGACGGCAGGCTGTCTAAAAATTAATTAAATAATTTGTAGGGGTCGACGTCCTCGGCGACCCGCGCTTCGAAGAAATTGCTAAAAAATAAAATTTAAAACCTCAAACTATACAATAAAAGAGTATTTTATGATAAAATATCCTTAGAAAACAAATGGTTTGAGGTGTTTTAATGAGTGGATATATAGAAGGAAAAACAAATACAAAACAGTATAGTTTAATACCAACTTGCTATGATGAAATGATATCAGAAGACAATCCAGTACGAGTATTAGAAGTGTTTGTAGATAGTTTAGATTTAAAAGAACTAAACTTCAAAAATGCAAATAGAGATAAAACAGTAGCAGGAAGACCTTCATATAATCCAAAAGACTTGTTAAAATTGTATTTGTATGGATACTTTAATGGAATACGCTCATCAAGAAAATTAGCAAGAGAATGTGAAAGAAACATAGAAGTATTTTGGTTAATTAATGAATTGAAACCTGATTTTAGAACAATATCAGAATTTAGAAAAGATAATATAAACAATATGAAAGAAGTATTTAAACAATTCTCAATATTATGTGATTCGTTAGATTTAATTGGTAAAGAAATAGTAGCAATAGATGGTTCTAAATTTAGAGCAAATAATGGAAGAAGAAAAAAATTATACAAAAGGGAAAATAGAAAAACAAATTAAATATTATGAAGAAAATATAGAAAAATATATAGAAATATTAGATAAAGAAGATTTATAAGAAAAAGATAATAAAATAAAAATAGATAAAAAAGAGCTAAATCAAAAAATAGAAGAAGCAAAACAAAGAATAAAAGAATTAAAAAAAATAAAAAAAGAAGTTGTAGAAAAAGGAGAAATATCAATAACTGATCCAGATTCAAGGCATATGAAAACAAGCAATAATGGAACAGATATATCACACAACGTACAAATATCAGTAGATAATAAAGCTGATTTAGTAGTAGCAATAGATGTAACAAGTAATCCTGCAGATCAAGGTCAATTAAGTAATATGGCAATAAAAAGTAAAGAAGAATTAAAAGTAGCAGAGTTAACAGTATTAGCAGATAAAGGATATTGGAACGGTGAAGAATTAAAAAAATGTGAAGAAAACAATATAACTACAATTGTATCAAGCCCGGAAGAACATGGAACAATAGGATATAAAAAATCAGATTTCAAATATAATAAAGAGAAAGACTACTATGTATGTCCAATGGGAAAAATATTGCCTAGAACAGGTAATAAAGAAAAAAGATATAAAAATACAAAAGTATGCAAAGAATGTCCAAATAGGAATAAATGTACAAAGAATAAAACTGGTAAAAGCTTAGTCGTAGGTCAAAATGAAGAATACTTAGAAAGAGCTAAACAAAGGCAAAAAGAAAATATGGAACTATATAAGCAAAGACAGATGATAGTAGAACATGTCTTTGGAACAATAAAAAGAAATTTAGGATATACATACCTTTTACTTAGGGGGAACGAAAAAGTAAAGGGTGAATCTTTTATGCACTTTTTAATATATAATATAAAAAGAGTATGCAACATAAAGAAAACAAAAGACATCATAGAAGCAATAAAGGCTAAAGAAAAAGAAAAAACTGCCAAAAATATCGTTGTAAAAATATTTTTTAGCAATTTCTTCGAAGAACGGGGCGCTGTAGGCAGCGACCCCTACAATTAATTAATTTTTAGACAGCCTGCCGTCCCCTTTGGCTCCTTTTTAAACAAATTCTTCCCATACTAAATTTGCTAAGTCTATTCCTTTATTTGTTAGTTTTATATTATCAATATCTATTTCTATAAGTTCTTGTATAACTAATTTATTTAAACTTTCTCTGTATAAATAAATTGGATTCTCTACAAATTTATTTTTAAAGTCTGATATTTTTATACCCTCTATTTTTCTTAATCCCAGAAGCATATATTCTTTCATTTTATCTTCTTTTGTTTGGATTTCGTGTGTTGTTTGTGGGCGGACAGGGGCGTCCGCCCCTACAGTAACATATTCTTCTAAATTTTCTGTATTTGAATATCTTGTATTATTTATATATGAATGTGCTGCTAGTCCAAATCCTATATATTCTTCTTGATTCCAACATGCTAAATTGTGTTTAGATTCAAAACCTTTTTTTGCAAAATTTGATATTTCATAATGTACATACCCGTTTTTTTCTAATTCTTCTTTTACTTTCCAATACATCTTTCTTTCTAATTCTTCGCTTGGCAAATACAATTCTTTTTTATCAATTTTTTCTTCAATTTTTGTTCCTTCTTCTACTATTAAAGAATAAACTGATATATGTTCTGGATTTAAGTTTATTATTCTTTCTAAATCTTCTTCTATATCTTGAATAGTTTGCACAGGCAATCCTATCATCAAATCTACATTTATATTTTTAAAACCTACTTTTCTTGCTAAATTATAAGCTTCTAAAAAGCTACTATAACTATGAATTCTTCCTACTAACTTAAGCAGCTCACTTTTTGTAGTTTGAAGCCCAAAACTTATTCTATTTATTCCTGCATTATAGTAGTCTTTTAATTTTTGTTCATCTACAGTTCCAGGATTTATTTCTATTGTTATTTCTGCATTTTCTGAAATATTAAATTTTTGTTTTAATTCTTTTATTATATCTGTTATATAACTGCTATTTATGAATGAAGGTGTTCCACCTCCAAAATAAATAGTTTTTACCTGGTACTCTTCTTTATTTATTTTGCATTTTTTTATTTCTTGTTTTAGAGAATTTATATATTGCTCTATTAATTTTTCTTTACCTGAAAACGAAACAAAATCGCAATAGTAACATTTTCTTTTGCAAAATGGTATGTGTATGTATAATCCTAGTTTTTTCATTGTTTTCTCCTGTTTTTTGTATTTGAAGTGTGAAGTGAGAGGTGCGAAGTGCGAAATTAAAGTAAAGTCTACGAAGCCTGACCCTAAAAGCACACCTCACACATCCCACATCACACCTCGAAATTACAATTCAATTAATTTTCATTTGCCAATTTTATTATTTTTTCTAATCTGTGGCTTACTCCAGATTTTCCTATTGGTTTTGTAAGCATTTTTCCGAAGTTCTTCGTATGTTACATCTGGATGTTCTATTCTTAAATTTGCTAATTCTTTTAAATTTTCTGATAGCTTTTCAAACTGGTTATTCTTCTTTAATTTTTTTATTGCTTCTACTTGTTTTACTGCTGCATTTATTGTTTTATTTAAATTTGCTGTTTCACAGTTTACTAATCTATTAATGTTATTTCTTGTGTCTTTTATTACTCTTATTTCTTCAAATTTTATTACTGCTTTTGCAGCTCCCATTAGTGCTAAAAAAGATGATATTGCTTCTCCATCTTTAAGATATAGCATATATTCTGACGCCTTTTTAGTTAGTTTTATATCTATTCCAAAATTTAAAATTACTTCTTTTAATTCTTCTGCTTTCTTTTTTGATTTAAAAAGTATTTCTAGGTGATATTCTTTGTTTGGGTCATTTATAAATCCTTTTTTTATAAATGATTCTCTAATTAAAAGTCTTGCTAATTGTTCATCTTGTTTTAAACTACTATTATTATCCCACATTTTTAATTCTAATAATTCTTCTCTAACTTCTGAAGAAAACGACATATTAATTCTCCTTTTTACAAATTACTATTCTATCATTTCCTGACAAATCTTTTTTTGAATATATATTTTTATATTTACCTGTTTCTTTTATTAATCTAATTACTTCATCTTTTTGGTCATATCCAATCTCTAAACATAAATATCCATCTTCATTTAAATATTTATATGCTTCATTTATTATTCTTCTATATATATCAAGTCCGTCTTTACCTCCATTTAGTGCTAGTATTGGTTCTTTTTGGACTTCTTTTTGTAAGGTTTTTATTACATCTGTTTTTATATATGGTGGATTTGATACAATTATATCAAATTTATCTTTTATGTTTTCGAATAAGTCTGATTGGATTATTTTTATTTTATTATTTGTTTTTTGTTTTTTTATACGCGGGTCGATGTGGGCATCGACCCCTACACAATTTTTTTGTGCAATTTTTAATGCCTCTTTGCTGATATCTGATAATGTCATTTCACAATTTTCTATGTTTTTTGCTATAGATATTCCAATTGCTCCACTTCCTGTGCATAGGTCTAGTATTTTTATGTTGTTATGAGGGTCGATGTGGGCATCGCCCCCTACAGTGTTTAAATCTAATTTTTCATTATTAATTTTTTTACATATGTTTATTGTTTCTTCTACTAATATTTCTGTGTCTGGTTGTGGGATTAAGACACTCTTATCTACATAGAATTCTAAGCCCATAAATTCTTGCTTGTTTGTTATATATTGCAAAGGCTCTCTATTTATTAGTCTTTTTATATATGTGTTAAATTTATCTACATCTTCCTTAGCCATTTCTTCTTTATTATGTATTATTAAATATTCTTTTTCTACATTTAGTATATAGCATAACAATATTTTTGATTTAAGTAATGCATCATTTATGCTATTTTCTTTTAATAGTTTTACTCCATTTTCTAATATTTGTTTTATAGTCATATTTTTTCCTTTTACTAATTATTATTTTCTATGTAATTTTAACATAAAAAAAAAGCAAAATCAATTTTTTGCTTTTACTACATTCATAAAATTTGACTAACTTTTAGGGAGACCTAAGGTCTCCCCATTTTTCTTGTAATATGTTAGTATCCTTCAAATAGATTATCTCATCTTATATTAAAACATTATTCTTTACTTATATCTTCTGTAGTAACTTCAGATGATAATGTTATTACAGGACGTAAACTAAGCATATAGCTAAATTCTCCATCAATTGTATCATAAAAGGCTTTATCCAGACCGACAGAGATCGAAGGACCAGTACCATCACTAAGATCGACACTCGCATAACACCAACGAGCTAAGTAAGAGTTAACATGAACAGCTCGTGAAGCAACCCAGTAACGATAGTTGCTATCTCCTTGTAATAAATTTAATTTTATTGGATTTGTTATATATTCACTTGCTGTATAATAATACATATTACTTGTTAATAATAATGTTTTTGTTTCTCCTACTGCTAATTTTGTTAATGTATTTGTTGAACTATTATAATCAAAATTTGATGTTATATTTGAATTTGTATATCCATAATACCCAGAAGACCTTCCTTGGTCAAATGTTGTTTTATCATAATTGCTACCATCCAAATAGTTATCTATATCGCTCATTGTTATACTTCTTGCAGTTCCTATTCCTGATTTACTATATAAAGTACTACATGCCGTATTTAATATATTTTCATAATTGTTATATCCAACATGTCCATAAAAACGAAGTATTCCTGTAGTTGTTGGTGCACCAGAAATTAATAATACATTATCTCCACTTGCTCCTAAAACTCTCCAATTTAAATCTTCTTGTTCTACTACTTGAAGGCTTGTTGCTCCCTCTGATGTTATATACCCTGTATTTGTTCCTATATTTGTTTCATTTTCTCCATCTGGGTAATATCTTGTTACAGTTGTATCTGGATTATAGCTTACATAGTCTCCTATATGCAAATGTCCTTCATCTGTACAATTTGTTTCTGTACAATTTTCTCCTGCTCTGTACATTGATATTAATCTTGTTCCTTCTGCTGGAGTTTCTCCATTTCCTCCTCCAGTATTAGTTCCTCCTTCTGTTATTTTTCCATCTGCTGTTACTGTGAATGTATTACCTTTCGCGCTTGTACATATTAGTTTATCTCCTGATTTTGTTACGTTCCATTTTTTTGCTTCTAAATTTGTTTTTAATAAATCTAAATCTACTGTTCCTTCTTTTTCATTGTATGCTGTTATTATTTCTAGTTGTAGTTCTTCATCATCTGCTACTTTTTGTGTTTGTGTTTTTGCTTCTTCTGCCTTTTGGAATAACCCTCCATTTAATGCTACATTAATTGTTACTCCTACTAATATTAGCATAACAATAATTGTAATTATCAAGGCAATTAGGGTTATACCTTTTTGTTTTTTTAGGGTCATTCCTATGAAGTGCGGACGAGCAATGCTCGCCCCTACAGCGTTTGCATTTAATTTTTCTCTCATTTTTTGCATTTGTTTTTCCATCCTTTCTTTTGTTTATTTGAAAAGATGTTATCATATGCATTTTCATTTTTTAATACTTTTTATGTTTATTAGTGATTACTTTTTTAGTTTTATAATTAAATTCATCAAATCAGTTGTTCGAAAATATAACTTAAACATTATACATACCATTGGGGTAAAATCACCCATACATTGTTTGCATTTATTTTGTTGTCATTTGTTTAATTTTAAGTGAAAAATGAAAAGTGAAGAGTGAATAGTACAATTTTTTTACAAAAAAAATTGTCCCCACGTTAGCCGGTTATAAAAGAATTTTTAAGGACCTGCTCTTACACAGGTGGGTGCTCTCCTAAGTATTCCTGGGCTTCTTACTACTTAAAGTGTAAGCATGCACGCCATAATTAGAGTTCTAAGCTCCCTTTCCTTATCTGTTGGTTCTAAAAATTCCATTTGCTCGTACTATGTAGGGAAAATTATTAACTTATTTTTATTGTATTTATATATTATCATATGCTTTACTTTAATGCAATGATACTATCTTCTAAAAAAATATATTCTATTTTTATTTTTTTATTTCTATCTTTATTATACTCTTTTTTTTACACTAATTCTTATGATTTTGTTGTTTGCAAAATGCTTGTTTTAATGTTATAATGAGATAAGCGTTTGTGTTAAAGAAAGAGACATTTTTCGATATAATGTCTTTATTTTTTTGTTTTATTTTAAGAGATTTCTTCGAAGATTGCGGGTCGATGTGGGCATCGCCCCCTACAGGTTTTGTAATATTTTTTATTTAGGGCAGAGCAAGCCCTGCCCCTACAGTGTTTGCAATATGTTTTTATTAAAGGGCGTATACAATACGCCCCCTACATTATTTAATCTTCTCCTTCATTTTTACTAATATGTTTAATGCATCTATTGGTGTTAGTTCGTTTAAGTTTATTTTATCTATTTCGTGTGCTAGTTCTGCTATTTTATAATTAAACATATCAAGTTGCCCTGTTGCTACTTTTTTATTTTCTTTTTCTTGATTTTTCTTTCCTAATATACTTTTTCGCTCTAAAGTTTTTAATATTTCGTTTGATCTTTTTACAACTTCATTTGGAACTCCTGCAAGTTTTGCTACATGTACACCATAACTTTCGTCCGTTCCTCCAGAAACTATTTTTCTTAAGAAGATTACATCTTCACCTTTTTCTTTTACAGCTATTGAATAATTTCTTACTCCCTCTATTTGTTCTTCTAATTCTGTAAGTTCATGATAGTGTGTTGCAAATAATGTTTTTGCTCCACATTTTTCTTTGTTTGCTATATGTTCTACTACTGCCCATGCGATAGAAAGTCCGGTCATATGTAGATGTTCCTCTTCCTATTTCGTCTAATATTACTAAACTATTTGAGCTTGCTTCTCTTAAGATTTCTGCAACTTCCATCATTTCTACCATAAATGTACTTTGTCCCATTGCTAAATCATCTGATGCTCCAACTCTTGTAAATATTTTATCTACTACTCCAATTCTTGCAGATGTTGCAGGAACAAAGCTTCCAAGTTGCGCCATTAATGTAATTAATGCAACTTGTCTCATATATGTAGATTTACCAGCCATATTAGGTCCTGTAATTATAGATAATCTATCATTTTGTTTATCTAAATATGTATCATTATCTATAAATGTTCCTGATGGAATTATTTTTTCTATAACAGGATGTCTCCCTGCTTTTATATCTATTATTCCATTATTATCTACTATTGGTTTTGTATAATTCAAATCTTCTGCTACAATTGCAAATGATGTAAGTACATCTAAACTAGACACAATATTTGCAGCTTTTTGAAGTCTTTCAATATTTACTGCAATTTTACTTCTAATTTCAATAAATAATTTATATTCTAAGTCAACTACTTTTGTTTCTGCACCTAATATTTTGCTTTCTAATTCATTTAGTTCTTCCGTTATATATCTTTCGCAATTTGCAAGTGTTTGTTTTCTTATATATCTATCTGGAACTAAATTTAAATATGATTTTGTTACTTCAAAGAAATATCCAAATACTTTATTAAATCCAACTTTTAAGTTTTTAATTCCTGTTTCTTCTTTTTCTTTTGCTTCTAATTCTATAAGCCAGTTTTTGCCTTGAATTGTTGCATTTTTTAATTCGTCTACTTCTTCGTTATATCCAAGTTTTATTATTCCGCCTTCTGTTATTGTAATTGGTGGGTCTTCTATAATTGCATTTTCTATTAAATCATGTATATCCTCTAATTCATCTAAACTTAAATATTGATTTTGTAATAATTCAGATTTACTTGTAGCTAATATTTTCTTTAAATATGGCAATTGTTTTAAAGAGTTTTTAAGTGAAATCATATCTCTTGCATTTGTATTACCATATGCTATTTTACCAACAAGTCTTTCTATATCATAAATTCTTCTCAAACAATCTATAATATCTCCTCTAAATATTAGATTGTCTTTTAATTCTTCTACTGCATTTAATCTTTTATTAATTTCTGTAACATCTATTAATGGTTCATTTATCCATTTTCTTAAAAGTCTTCCTCCCATTGATGTATATGTTTTATCTAATACCCAAAGAAGTGTTCCTTTTTTAGATTTATCATTCATTTTTTCTGTTAGTTCTAAATTCCTTCTTGCTGTACAATTTAAAGACATATATTTTGTTATAGAATACATTCTTATCATATTTATATGTTCTAACTTTATTTTTTGAGTTTGATTTAAATAATCTAACAGTCCATTAATTGGTGGAATTTGTAAATCGTTTTCATCTATATTTTCTATTTGTTTTTCGTTATCATCAATAAATGTATAGTTTAGAATTAACGGTTCTAAGTCTGTTTTAAACATTTCTTCTTCAAAGCAATTTACATATGCTTTAAATCTTAGTTTTATTTCATCTAATTCTTCTCTGCAATTAAATAGCATTTTATTTACTATTATTTCTGCTGGATTATATTTAGAAAGTTCGTCTAATAGTAATGCAAAATTATTACTTGCTTCTATTTTAGTAGATAAAAATGTTCCTGTTGTAACATCACAAACAGCTATACCAAAATATATTCCTTTTTTGTATATAGACATTATAAAATTATTCTTCTTTTCATCAAGCATATTTGCTTCTATTACAGTTCCAGGTGTTACTACTCTTATAACATCTCTTTTTACCATTCCTTTTGTTTCTTTTGCATCTTCTAATTGTTCACAAATTGCTACCTTATATCCTTTTTCTATTAATCTTGCAATATAACTTTCTGCAGCATGAAAAGGAACTCCGCACATTGGAGCTCTTTCTTCTTGACCACAATCTCTTCCTGTTAAAGTTATTTCTAGTTCTCTTGATGCTGTTTTTGCATCATCAAAGAACATTTCATAGAAATCACCTAATCTATAAAATATTATACAGTCTTGATATTGTTCTTTTATTTGCATATAATGCTTCATCATAGGCGAAAGTTCTGCCATCTTATATTTCTCCTTATCTTCCTTTTATTATTGTTTCTTTTGTTTTATTAAATATTCCTGGATTAGATTTTATTGCCATATTTGCTTCTCTAATTCCTTCTTTCTTTGTAGTTATTATTTGACATTTCTCTATTAGTCTTGGTATTCCGCTAGTCACAATTCTAGGATTTCTCATTATCATTTCAATAACATCATCTTTACTTATATACGAAGAATTACTTTCTTCAATACCAAAATTCCTTGTACCAAAATATTCTAATAATTCTAATAATTTTGATACTAAAAGATTTTTTGTGATCTTAGTTTGTTTTCTTTCTTGGCATCTGTCATATATTGTTTGAATATCTTTTGAAGTTACTCCACTATCAGCTAATTTTTTTATGTTATTCTTATATTCATCTGATTGTAATGCTTTTCTTTTTACGTCTCTTCCTACTCTTCCTGTTCCGTTTGGGCTTTTATATCTAGGCATTATATTTCCCCTTTCAAATCTTTGGAGATTCAGGACAGTACCAAAAAGTCTCAGGCAAGCTGCTACTTTTTAGGGACAGTCCCTAGAATCTCCTTTTAGATACCATCTATGTTGTGAAACAATTTTAATATTAATAGTTGTTCCTATTAATTCTTTGTCTCCTTCAAAAATAACTACTTTGTTTGTGTCTGTTCTTCCTGTTAACATTTTTTCGTTGTTTTTGCTTTGTCCTTCTACTAATATTTTTTGATTAGTTCCCACATATTTTTCATTATTTTTTTCTATATTTTCCTCATACAAAGCTTTCAATCTATCAAATCTTTTATGTTTTATTTCCTCTGGTATTTGATTTTCCATTCTGTCTGCAACTGTTCCTACTCTTCTTGAATATATAAACATAAAAATTTGTTCAAAATTTACTTTTTTTACTACGTCCAAAGTATGTTCAAAATCTTCTTCTGTCTCTCCTGGGAATCCTACTATTATATCTGTTGAAAAAACGACCTCTGGTATTTTATCTTTTATTCTATCTATTAAACTTAGATATTGTTCTTTTGTATATTTTCTATTCATTACTTTTAAAACTTCTGTGCTTCCTGATTGAAGTGGCACATGTAATAATCTAGATATTTTTCTGCTGTCTGCAATTGCATCTATTACATCATCTGTAAAATCTTTTGGATGTGGAGAAACAAATCTAATTATTTCTATTCCTTCTATTTTGTCTACATCTCTTAAAAGATTTGCAAATTTATATCCTTCTCCTCCGTTATATGAATTTACATTTTGTCCTAAAAGTGTTATTTCTTTATATCCTTCTTTTGCAAGCTGTTTTATTTCGTTTAGTATATCTTCTGGTTTTCTACTTCTTTCTCTTCCTCTTACATATGGAACTATACAATAGCTACAAAAATTATTACATCCATACATTATTGTAACAGAGGCTTGCCTGTTATTACTTCTTTTTATTGGTAAACCTTCATAAACTTTTCCATCTATATCTATTACATCTTTTACCTTTTTATTTTTTGTAATTGCTGTATAAATATCTTCTGGTAATTTATGAAGTGTATGTGTTCCAAATATTATATCTACAAATGGATAACTTTTTTTAAGTTTTTGTGTAATATGTTCTTCTTGCATCATACATCCACCTATTGCAATTATTATATTCCTATTTTCTTTTATTTTTTTAAGTTCTCCAAGTTTTCCAAATAGTTTTTCTTCTGCATTTTCTCTAACGCAACAAGTATTAATTAAATATAAATCAGCATCACTTGCATCTGTTGATTCTTTGTATCCCATTTGTTCTAGCATCCCTACTAATTTTTCAGAATCGTTTTCATTTAACTGACACCCCATTGTTAAAATATGATATTTTAATTTTTTTCCCGTATTTAAATTACTTACTTTATTTATATATTCTTTTTGTTCTTGTATTTCGTTTGCTTCCATTGCTTAATTCCTCCAATACTTAAGGGTAGAGCAAGCCCTACCCTTACATTTTATTATATATCGACAAAATTAGCAATAGATATTCTTTTATTTAAAATTTTTATTAAACTTTATATTCAGCACTTTTCTCTTCTAATAATTTAAAATCACAACTTAAATCTTTATAAAATTTAGACATCTTACTTTTACTATTTTTTGTAACTATACTATAAATTTTTTCTGCCTTTTCCATAATTTTTGCTTTGTTTTCAGGCTTATTTATGTAAGAATATTGTTCTGAAAGTAATCTCTTATATCCATAACTCTTACTCTTCATATCTAATAAATTATCATCAATAATATAGAAATTTAATTTTCCTAATTTTATTTTCTTTCTATCTTTCATTTATTCCTCCTTATAACAAATATAGGGGATACTTTTTAAGTACCCCCTATAAATTTTCTGGAAACTCGTTTATAGCAAACTAAAGGCTCGTTTCTAACCTAATGTTAAATAGGATATTCGTTTATAGAATTTGCATCCTAAAGGCTCATATCTAACCCAATGTTTAAATTTACACTTGTTTATGAAATTAATCAAAGGCTTGTGCAACCTAGTTTATTTGATAAATTAATTTATCAATATTAGTATATTCATTATACTTTATTTTATTTACAAAATCAATACTTTTTGTTTTTTTAGTCATTCCTTCGAAGTGCGGACGAGCAATGCTCGCCCCTACATCAAAATTTGCTTTGCAAATTTTGTACTCTTCACTATTCATTATTCACTATTCACTAAGCGTAGCGTTTTCCCTGCCCCTACATATATATGGTCTAGCCATTGAAGAACGGGCGATTAAAATCGCCCCTACAACGTTTACAATTAATTTGTTGTTATTTCAAATGTCAATTACTTAATGCAATTACGATATTTTTTGTCTCATATTTAGCAATATTTTCTTTTCTAGTCTAGACACCTGAACTTGTGTTATTCCTAATATTTTTGCAACTTCTGTTTGTGTTTTTTCTTTGTAGTATCTAAGCATAATTATTTTTTGTTCTCTTTCGTTTAAATTTTTTATAAGATCACTTAAACAAATTTTATTTACTAACTCTCCTGTTTCGTCTTTTCCATTATCTATTTTGCCTAGTTTTGTTTCTCCTTTTGTATCATCGTCATATGCTTCTTGGTCAATTGATTCTATTGGTCTTTCTGATTCTAACGCCATTGCTATGTCTTCTTTTGATACTTTTAATATTTTTGCAATTTGTGATATATTAATTTCTTCTCCTTTACTATTTAAATATTCTCTCTGAATTTCTTTTATTTTTATACACAATTCCTTTAAACTTCTACTTACTTTTATTGGTCCGGTCGTCTCTTATAAATCTTTTTATTTCTCCTAAAATATATGGTACTGCATATGTAGATAGTTTTACATCATAATCTACATTAAATCTCTTAATTGCTTTTATAAATCCCATACATGCTATTTGATATAACTCTTCTGCATCATATCCTCTTCCTAAAAATCTTTTAACTATACTCCATAAAAGACCTGAATTAGTTTCTATTATGTCTGTTAATGCTTTATCATCATTATTCTGCGCTTTTAATAAGTCTTCTTTTTTTATCTCGTACATAAGTAACTCCTTCTTGTTTTTCGGGCGGACAGAGCCCCGCCCGCCCCTACGTTTATTATTAAATTTTAATTTCTTGCTCTACGTTTGCTTTTATCATTTTTTTCATTGTTACTTTTGTACCTAATCCTAATACTGATTCTATTTTTACTTCATCCATAAAACTTTCCATTATTGTAAATCCCATTCCAGATCTTTCTAATTCTGGTTTTGATGTATATAAAGCTTGTCTTGCTTTTTCTACATTTTCTATTCCTTTACCATTATCTGAAATTTCTATTTCTATTGAATTTGCAAATAATTTGCATTCTATTTTTACTGTTCCTTCTTTTTCTTCGTATCCATGTATAATACAATTTGTTACAGCTTCTGATACTGCTGTTTTTATATCTGATATTTCTTCTATTGTTGGATCAAGTTGTGCTACAAATGCTGCTATTGTTATTCTTGCAAAACTTTCATTGTTTGATTTGCTTAAAAACTCTAATTTCATTTCATTTTCATATACATTTTTCAAGATTATTACCTCCTATATTTTCTATTTCTTCTATTGGTATTAGTTTTAAAACTCCAGACATTTCTAAAACTTTTTTAATTGGTGCATTTACATTAACTATTGATGTTTTACCCCCAAACATAGATAATAATTTATATCTTCCTATCAACATTCCTATTCCACTACTATCCATAAATGTAACATGTTCAAAATCAAAAATTAGTTTTTTAGGTATATGTACTTGTATTTCGTAATCAGCTCTTTTCCTTATTTTTTCACTACTATGATGATCTATTTCTTCATCTATTTTAAATATCAATTGCTTGTCCTCTTTTATGTATTTAACTTGCATATTCTTTTTACCTTCTTTCTTAAATTTTTATAAGATTGTTTTGCGGGCGAACACAGTTCGCCCCTACATTTATTATTCTTTATTTGGTAATTTTTTCCTTTGGTGAAAAATTAGAAGTTTTGACGAAAAAAAGATTGAAAGTATTTTTATTTACTTTCAATCCCTTTTATAGTTTTATTTAATTCTATTTAAGATCTCTTTTATATATGGTTCATCGTAAAAAGCATAATCTGTATTTTTTTCTTCTAAGGCTTTTTCTATATTTTTAATAGGAAAATATTTTACTTCACTTAATTCTTCTATTTGAATTATATAATCTTCTACTTTTTTATTTGTTTTGTATATATAAATATAGATATATGTATTATTGTGTTGTCCATTACTAAATTTTTTATCTCTTCTAAATACATCTAAAAATTTTAAATCATTTTTAGTTATATCTATTCCGATTTCTTCTTTTACTTCTCTTAATATTGCATTTTCTGGTGTATCACCTGCTTCTATATGTCCTGCACAAAGTGCCCATTTACCAGGTGATTGTTTTTTTGTTACAGCTCTTTTTTCTAATAACATTTCATTATTTTCATTTAAAACTATTACTCCTACTTCTCTATGTAAAAGACCTTTCGAATGTACTATTTCTCTATCAATAAATTCTCCTGTTAAATTATTATTTTCATCTACTATATCTAATAATTCCATTTATGTACCTTTCTCTGCAGGTAGGGATGGAACCCGACCCTTATATTGTATATAATTTATTTTATTTTCGGGCGGACACAGGGCCCGCCCCTACATTCTGCATTATATCCAAAACAAATCAAAAACGAGTAATGCTAGGCAAATTGAAGTAAAAAACCGGAGGCGTGCGTGTGCACGTTGAGGATTTTTTATCTTCAATTTAACAACGCAGGACGAAGTTTTTCATTTGTTTTGCATTTTTATTTGTTTTCTAAACAAGCAATTCCAGGTAATGTCTTTCCTTCTAAAAATTCCAATGACGCTCCTCCACCTGTAGAAATATGTGTCATTTTATCTGCTAATCCCATTTTTTCTATTGCTGCTGCTGAATCTCCTCCACCTATTATTGTTATTGCATCTAAGTTTCCTAAAATTTTCGCAACTTCGTTTGTCCCTTGAGCAAATTTATCAAATTCAAATACTCCTAAAGGTCCATTCCATACTACTGTTTTTGCATCTTTTAAAACTTCTTTAAAGTTTTCTATAGTTTTTGCTCCTATATCCATTCCCATGTATCCATCTGGAATTTCTTCTGATGATACTTCTATATATTCAGCTTCATTCGAAAATTCTTTTGCTACTTTATTATCAACTGGTAATAAAAGTTTTACACCTTTATCTTCAGCTTTTTCTAAAAGACTTTTTGCTAAATCTATTTTGTCTTCTTCGCATATAGATGTACCTATATTTAATCCTTTTGCTTTAAAGAAAGTATATGCCATTCCTCCACCTATTATTAATGTATCTACTTTTTCTATTAAGTTTTCTATTACACCAATTTTATCTGAAACTTTTGCTCCTCCTAAAATTGCTATAAAAGGTTTTTTAGGATTTTCTAAAGCTCCTCCTAAAAATTCTAGTTCTTTTTCTATTAAAAATCCAGAAACTGCTGGCAAATAGTCTGCAACTCCGGCTGTTGATCCATGTGCTCTATGTGATGTTCCAAAAGCATCATTTACATATATTTGCGCCATACTTGCTAATTCTTTTGCAAAACCTGCATCATTTTTTTCTTCCTCTGCATGGAATCTAACATTTTCTAAAAGAACAATTTCTCCTTCTTTTATATTAGATGTTAGTTCTTTTGCATCTGTCCCTATAACATCTTTTGCAAGTTTAACTTCTTTTCCTAATAATTTAGATAATTCTTCAGCTACTGGTTTTAAAGAATATTTTGGATTTACTTCTCCTTTTGGTCTTCCTAAATGTGAGCATAATATTACTTTAGCATTATTTTCTAACAAATATTGTATTGTTGGAAGTGCAGCTTTTATTCTTCTGTTGTCTGTAATTTCTCCTGTTTCTTTATTTTGTGGAACATTAAAATCACATCTAACTAGTATCTTTTTATTTTTAACATCTATATCTTTTATTGTTTTTTTGTTCATAATAATTCCTCCATTAAACATTGAAGTGTGATGTGCGAGGTGTGATGTGTGAATAGAGAATTCAATTTCTAATTCTCTATATCCCACTTCTCACTTCCCACTTCACACTTCTTTTAATTATAATTCAGCAAAATATTTGATTGTTCTTACCATTTGGCTTGTATATGAATTTTCGTTATCATACCAAGCTACTACTTGAACTTGATATAATCCTTCTCCTATTTCTGTTACCATTGTTTGTGTTGCGTCAAATAAAGAACCGTATGTGATTCCTATAATATCAGAAGATACTAAAGCTTCTTCTGTATATCCAAAAGATGCACTTGAATTAGCTTTCATTGCTGCATTTATACTTTCTACTGTTACATTTTCTCCTTTAACTACTGCAACTAATATAGTTGTAGAACCTGTTGGAACTGGAACTCTTTGTGCTGATCCTATTAATTTTCCATTTAATTCTGGAATAACTAATCCTATTGCTTTTGCAGCTCCTGTTGAATTTGGAACTATATTTACAGCTGCAGCTCTTGCTCTTCTTAAATCACCTTTTCTATGTGGACCATCTAATAACATTTGGTCTCCTGTGTAGGCATGAACTGTTGTCATTATACCTGATTGAATTGGTGCATAATCATTTAATGCTTTTGCCATTGGTGCTAAGCAGTTTGTTGTGCATGATGCTGCAGATATTATTGTTTCATCTGCTGTTAATTTATCTTCGTTAACACCAAATACTACTGTAGGTAAATCTTTTCCAGCTGGTGCTGAAATAACTACTTTTTTAGCTCCTGCTTTTATATGAGCTTCTGCTTTCTCTTTATTTGTATAGAAACCTGTACATTCTAATACAACATCAACATCTAATTCTCCCCATGGTAAATCAGCTGCATCTTTTTCTGCATATATTTTAATTGTTTTTCCATCTACTGTTATTGAACCTTCTCCTGCTACTACTGTATCTGCTTTTTCATATCTTCCTTGTGCAGAGTCAAATTTTAATAAATGTGCAAGCATTTCTGGGCTTGTTAAATCGTTTATTGCAACAATTTCGTACCCTTCTGCTCCAAACATTTGTCTAAATGCTAGACGTCCTATACGTCCAAATCCGTTAATAGCTACTTTTACTGACATACTAAATCCTCTCTCTTTCCGATGTAAAAACATCATATAATTATATTATTCTCAACAAAATGTATTCTATAACAAAAAAGAACACAATTCAAGTGTTCTTTTTATTTTTACTAATTAAAATATTCTTTTACCTCTAAATGTAATTGGAACCTCTGAAAGAGCTGCCTCTTTTATTGATTTCCATGTTATTGGTTGATGTAAAAATTCATTGATTTCATCTTCTATTTTTTGTTGATATGGAGTTAATTCTACTTTTATTTCATAGAATAATGCATTTTTTACTTTTGTCCAAAAACTTGGTTTTGCTGGTAAATTAGTGCTAGCTACTTTAAATCCTGTATCTGATACAGAATTTGAAAATTCTTCTATTCCACTAATTTCTCCCATTCCTTCACTTTCTTTTTCAGCTGACATAGCATTTACTTTTTTTAATGCATCTGCTATTCCTTTTACAGCATCAATTTCTTCTGCTCCTGTTACTTCATTATATGGATTTTCTCCCATTTTGTTTTCCTCCTTTATTAGATATAAAATTCATATCTTTTCTTTTGTAATTTATAAGCTTTTCCGTTCGCCATTATTTTACAAATCTTTATATATTTTATACTACAAAAAAAGTTTTTTATCAATAGTTTTTCGGTTACATTTACGTTACTTTTGTATTTCAAAATTGTTACATTTTTATTTCATTAATATTGCATTTAATTCTAAATTATTTTCTTTTATAACTTCCACTTGTTCTATTTTGTTTTCTAGGTTATTTCCTTTTGCATTTACAACTATATAATTAGTTGTGTGCCCTTTAAAATATCCATTTTCTTCTTGTTCAAATAGTACTTCTACCTTTTTATTAATATATTTATCCAAAAACTCTTTTTCATTTTTGTTAGATAATTCTATTAATTTATGACTTCTTTCTTCTTTTATTTTTCCATCTATTTGATTTTTCATTATAGCTGCTCTTGTACCTTTTCTTGGAGAATATTTAAATACATGCATTTTATAAAATTTTACCTTTTTTAAATAATTATATGTAATTTCAAATTCTTCTTCAGTTTCTCCGTGGAAACCCTACTATAATATCTGTTGTAAGAGCCACATTTGGAAATGCGTTTCTTAATCTTTCTACAACTTTTTCAAAATCCTCTGCACTATATTTCCTATTCATTCTTTTTAAAGTTTCTGTGCAACCACTTTGAAGTGATAAATGAAAATGGTCACATATTTTATTTACATTTTTTAATCTTTCTACAAATTCATCTGTTATAAGATTAGGCTCTAATGACCCTAATCTTATTCTTTCTATTCCATCTATTTTATTTATTTCTTCTAGTAAATCAATTAGTCTTATATTACTATCTTTAAAATCTATTCCATATGATGCAACATGAATTCCTGTTATTACAACTTCTTTAATTCCTTTTTCAGCAATACTAGTTATTTCTTTTATTACACTTTCTAATTTACGGCTTCTTACTCTTCCTTTTGCATAAGGAATTATGCAATATGAGCAAAAATTATTGCATCCATCTTGTACTTTAATTACTGCTCTTGTTTTTTCTGTATATGTAGTTGTTCCAAAATCTACAAATTCTTTTTGATTATTTATGTCGGTTAGGTTGATTTTGTTATAGCAATTTGTATTTGCGTTGTTTTTCGGGTCGATGTGGGCATCGACCCCTACATTTTTTTTGCAATAATTTTCTATTATATTAACAATTTCTTTCTTTTCTGTATTTCCTATTATTAAATCTATTTCTTCTATTTTTTCTAAATCTTTTGAGGCTACTTGTGCATAGCATCCAGTAACAGCAAGAATCGAATTTGGATTTATTTGTTTTACTCTTCTTATTATCTGTCTCGACTTTCTATCTGACATATTAGTAACTGTACATGTATTTATTATATAAATATCTGCTAATTCTTCAAAATCCACTATTTCATAATTTTTATCTAAAAATTTTTCTATCATTGCATTTGTTTCGTATTGGTTTACTTTGCAACCTAATGTATAAAATGCTACTTTTTTCATTTTTTTCTCCTTTAAATCATTTTCATATGTAGGGGTCGCTGCTCACAGCGCCCCGTTTTCTCTTAATGTTTCGGGTCGCCGTAGGCGGCGACCCCTACAACGTTTGCAATTAATTTTTCCTAAAAATCGCTAGGACGGAGGCAAAAATTTCATTTTTTATAAAAATGAAATTTTATGACCTCACGTCCACACGCTCTCATTTTATCTTCTTATTTTTCCTTCTAATGTATCCAAATTATCTAATGCTTTTCCTGTTCCTAATGCAACACAGCTAACTGCGTCTTCTGCAATCATTACATTTATTCCTGTTTGTTGTTGAAGCAATTTATCTAATCCATCTACTAAGCATCCTCCACCTGTCATGTATATTCCTCTGTCACTTATATCTGCTGCAAGTTCTGGTGGTGTTCTTTCTAATGTAGAATGTACAGCATCTACTATCATCATTGCTGGTTCTTCTAATGCTTCCATCATTTCACTTGATTTTACTGTAATTGTTTTTGGAAGACCTGTTATTAAATCTCTACCTCTTATATCCATTTCCATATCTTGTATTTTTGGAAAAACGCATCCTATATTTACTTTTAAATCTTCTGCAGTTCTTTCCCCAATCATAACATTATGTTTTTTCTTAATATATTTAACTATTGCTTCATCAAATTTATCTCCTGCTACTTTTAGAGATGTACTTACAACAGAACCACCAAGTGATATAACTGCTACATCTGTTGTTCCTCCGCCTATATCTACTACCATATTTCCGCATGCTTTAGATATATCTATTCCCGCACCAATTGCAGCTGCTATTGGTTCTTCTATTAAATATACCCTTCTAGCTCCTGCCTGTGACGCAGCATCTATTACTGCTTTTTTTTCGACTTCGGTTACTTGTGATGGTATACATATCATAATTCTTGGAGCAAATACAAATTTTCCACATATTTTTCCTATAAAATGTTTTAACATTCTTTCAGTAACAGTATAATCTGATATTACACCATCTTTCAAAGGTCTTGTTGCAACAATATTACCAGGTGTTCTACCAAGCATTCTTCTTGCTTCTCCTCCAACTGCTAGTACTTCATTTGTAATATTATTTACCGCAACAACAGAAGGTTCTCTTAAAACGATTCCCTTTCCTTTAACATATGCAATTACAGTTGCAGTTCCTAAATCTATTCCTATATCTTGTCCAAAGCCAAACATAAAAGCATCTATCCTTTCTGCTTATATTATGATACATTTTTGTTACATTTATGTTGCAATTATATTACAAAAAATACAAAATAGCAATTGTTTTTTATATTTTAATAAATAAATTTGGCAAAAAAATAAATTGTAATTCAGAGGTGTGATGTGGGATGTGTGCGGTGTGCTTTTATGAATAGCCTTCGTAGGCTTTTCCCTAATTCACACTTCCCACCTCTCACTTCACACTTCCAAATTACAATTTATCTATTCCTTTATCTTATTATTATATACTACGGTAATATTAAACACAATCCTAATCCCAACGCTATTGGAAGCGCTAATTTTAATTCTTCATCTTGTATATTTATATTAAAAATACTAGGCACATTACTTTTAGGTTTTATAATCTCATCTACAAAACCTATTTCTATTCTGTTAACATTTTTATATTTATAGTTTATGTCAAAACTTATTTTTTCACTTACATTAAAATATTTTATTTCTTGACTTTCTGTTCCCACATATATTCCATCTTTATCATAAAAATCAAATTGCAAATATTTATCTTTTATATGCTCTCCTGTATCGTTTGTTATATTCCCTTTTATATACCCACTAGAATAAGATGCTTTACTTTCTGTTACACTTACCTTCGGTGAAGTTACATTTATTTCATAATTAGTTATATCTGTAAATTTTTCTTTCATTACTATATTTGTAAATAACTCTACAAATAAAAATGTTGCTAAAAAAATTAATAAATATGTTCTAAATTTTTTTACTGTTCCCATAGTATTTCTCCTTTTATTTAATTCTACATAATTATACTATAATTTGGTAGTTTTGTAAAGAAAAAGGCATTATTAGGTGTAACGGGCGGACACGGAGTTCCACCCCCTACAGATTTGCATCTATTTGTGATGTTTTTTAACGGGTCGATGTGGGCATCGACCCCTACAATATCTCTACAACTTTAATTTCTTTATCTAAATATATAGAATATAAATATACTTCTTTTACTTTTTTATTTAATGCTTGTTCTATTGCTTTTTTATAAATATTAAGTTGCGCTTTGTATTTATCTACTAATTCTTGTTCATTCTTTTTTTCTACATAGTCTGTTTTATAATCTACTAATATAATTTCGTCATTTTTGTTTATATAATATAAGTCTATTATTCCTTGCACTAATATTTTTTCATTTACTCCATTTGCATATATTTCGTCTGCTGTTAAATATGTATAAAAAGGTTCTTCTTTATAAATATATTTTGCTTGTTTTACGTCTTTGTAAATTTTAGAATTTGTAAATTTTACAATTTTATTAATATCTATATATTTTGCTTCATTTTCTGTAATAGTTTTTATTGCAATTAATTCTTGTATTAAATATTTTACCATTGTTTCATTATATTCTTTGGTAAAGTCTAATTTTTGCATAATTAAATGCATTAATGTTCCAATTTCTGATTTAGAAAGTTTTTTAGATTCATTTAAAAATTTAGGTTTAGCTGTTATTTCCATTATTTCTTTTTTATTTTGTTTTGCAATACTACTTACAGATGCTTTTCCTTCTATTTTTGTACTTTCTTCATATTTATATTTCCACTCTAACAAATTGCAAACCTTATTTAAAGTTTCTTTGTTTACATTTACTTTCCATTCATCAATTTTTTTCTTATATGATATTTCTTCTTTTACTTCCGCTTCTACATCTTTTATTTTATTTTTATTATAAAAATTGACTTCTAAAATTTCTTTTAAATTTTCTTTTTCCTTTAAGTGAACCAATTCCAACCAATCTAAATATGTTTTTGCTTTTCTTATATTAGAAATACTTATTTTACTTTCTACATCTGAAATCATATTTTCTTTATTTAATAAAGATTTTTCTAAATTCTTATCATATCCTGTTATAATTAATTTTTCTTTTGCTCTTGTTAATGCTACATATAAAAGTCTCATCTCTTCTGATAAAGTTTCATTTAATAATTTAATTCTAATTGCTTCTTTTGCTAAAGTATTATACTCTATCTTTCTTTCATAATCTATAAGTTTTGGTCCAAGTCCTATATCTTGATGTAATAAAATATTTTGATTTAAATCTTGCATGTTAAATTGTTTTCCTGTGCCACACAAAAATACAACTGGAAATTCTAACCCTTTACTTTTGTGTATACTCATTATTCTTATTACGTCTTCGTTTTCTCCAATTAATTTTGCAGAACCGGCATCTCCTGATGATTTACTTATTTTATCTACATAGTTTATAAAATTGTATAATCCTTTAAAACTTGCTTTTTCATAGTCTTTAGCTTTTTCAAATAGTAATTTTAAATTAGCTACCTTTAAATCTCCATTAGAACTAGTACTTATATAATCATAAAATCCTGTTGTTTCATATAAATACCATATAAATTCATCTAAACTTAAATATTCTTGTTTTTGTCCCCATTTTTCTAAAGTATTCAAAAAGTTTTTTACCTTTTCTCTAATATCTACTTGTTCTTCATTTTCTAACATGTTTAGCATTGCTTCGTAAAAACTAGTATCTTTAGAATTTAATCTTATTTCTATTAGTTCATTATCTGTAAATCCACCAATCATTGACCTAAGCACAGTTGCAAGAGGTATATCATTATTTGGATTATCTATAATTTTTAAAAGTGCTAAAACAATTTGTATTTCTTCTGTTTCGAAATAGCTTGAACTTGTATCACTAAATACTGGTATTTCTAATTTGTTTAATTCTTTTTCGTAAAGATTTGCTATATTAGCTGTTGTTCTAAGTAGAATTACAATATCTTTATATTTTAACTTTCTGTATCCTTGTTTTTTATCAAATACATTATAATTTTCTTCAAATAGTTTTTTTATTCTGTTCGCCACGAACTTTGCTTCTATTTCGCTTTTTTCTATTAGTTCATTTTCTGTCTCTTCTTCGTCTTCTTCTGTTGCTAGGTCTATAATATTTAATTCAACTTTTCCAGCAACATTTTCGTTGTTTTCTGGTTTTGTATAATTTGCTGTAGCATTTAAGTATTCACTTTTGTTATAATCTATGTCTCCTAGTTTTTTACTCATTATGTTGTTAAATATAACATTAGTTAGATCTAATACATTTTTTCTACTTCTAAAGTTTTGAAATAATTGTATTTTTGTATCTTCTTGGCAAAGATCTTTATTATCTTGAGTTAAAATATAATTATCATATTTTTCTAAAAACAGTTCTGGTCTTGCCTGTCTAAATTTATATATACTTTGCTTTACATCTCCTACCATAAATATATTGTTATTGTTTGATATTGTAGTTAATATGTATTCTTGTACTAAGTTACTATCTTGGTACTCGTCTATTGCTATTTCTACAAATTTTTCTTTATAATTATTTGCTACATCTGTTGGAATATAACTTCCATTATCATCTTTTTTTACTAAAATTTTTAATGCAAAATGTTCTATATCGTTAAAATCTATAATATTTTTTTCTTTTTTATTTTCTTGATATTTTTTGCTAAACTCTAATATAACTTTTTCTAATGTTTTTAGAGTGACATACATATTGTATATATCTTCATTTGCTTCTTTAGAAGAATATATAAATATTCTTTTTGCTAAAGCCTTTATTCTATCTTTTACACCATCTCTTATTTCTTTACAATTATCTTTTAAAACACAATCTGTTTTAGTTTGTCTTGGCCATGTTGCAAATTTTAAAACACATAAATCACCATATAAATCATCCCAAGTATTTTCTTCTTTTAATAAAACTTTTAAATTTTGTATATCTTCTAATATTATAGAATAATATTTTTCTAGTTCTAATTCGTATTTTAATTTTTCGCTTACGGTTTCTAATTCATCTATGCATGATATTACTTCTTGCTTAAAATATTCTACTAATATTTGTCCCCATTCAGTATCTGCAAAGTCTTGGTCTATTTTATCTTTTAAATTAAACTTTTCTATTGCTTCATTTATCCATTCTTCTGGAAAAGGCATACTTTGAGAATAATTGTATATTTTTAAAACTAATTCTTTTAAGTCTATATCATCTCTATATCCTCCATATGTGTTAACAAGATTTATAAACTGCTCGTTATTTTCTTCGTATAAATTTTCAAAAACTTCTTCTAGTGTTTCTTGTTTTAAAAGTTCTATTTCTTGAGTATCTCCTATTCTAAAATTAGATGATATATTAATTTCGTAAAAATAGTTTTTTATAACTTCTAAACAAAATGCGTGGATAGTAGAAATATTTGCTTTGTTTAATAATATTATCTGTCTTTGAAGATTTTCATTTTCTGGATTTTCTTCTATTTTTGCATATAATGCTTCTAATATTCTTTGTCTCATTTCGGCTGCTGCTGCATTTGTAAATGTTACTATTAAAAGTTTATCTATATCTATTTTTTGGTTTATTATTTTGTTTATTATTCTTTCTACAAGCACTGTTGTTTTTCCACTTCCGTGCTGCTGCCGCAACTAATATGTTTTTACCTTTTTTATTTATTGCTTGCAGTTGATTAGAAGTCCAATTAGTTGGCATAATAATTCTCCTTACCTAAGGGCGCAGTTAGGTATTCCTTACAGGTATTCCTAACCGACAACGCCCCTACATTATTTGTATAAATAATATCATATATCTGTTTTTTTATCTACCAAAAAATGAAAATGCATAAATACATTTCTGCTATTTAAATTTATTTTAATGAAATAATTTAGATTTAAAATATAAAATGTTTTGAGAATGATGTAAAATCTTTAAGATATAAATATTTTTTGAAATACTAACATAATATATAATTCGATACGATTTATATATTAATTCTCTTATTAATTTAGAATTAAATTCTGGGACACATCTACCCATATACGGAAATATTAATAATTTATCAATTCTTTTTTTAATTTCATATACTGTCTTTTCTGCATAATAAACAGAATCCATTCCTATATATACCTTAATAGCTAACAAATCGCTTTTAGCTGTTTGCATAAATACTATTTTCTCTATAGCTTTCTCCTAACAATTCTTTAAATACTTCTTCTGCTGGTATACCTTCAATCCCATCCTCTATTTCTTTTATTCCTCTTGCAACGCTTAGTATAACATAATCATTGTATGATATATTAGGATTTTTTTCTAATTCATCCAATTCTTTATAACTTTTTCTTTTATATTCTTCAAAAAGTTTATTATTTCTTTCTTTATTTATCATATTAACACCTCTTTTGTTTTATACTTATTTATGCATTTTCATTTATATTATAATTTATAACTACATTTAAATTCAATAACTTTTTGACAAAACTTTTCGACATTTTTTTCAAAAAGTAAACCCACCTTATTGTAGGAGGGTTTGCTTTTATTCTATCCATTTATTTTTTCTTCTAACCAATTTTCTAATTCATCTATTTTTACTCTTACTTGTTCCATTGTGTCTCTGTCTCTTATTGTTACTGAATTGTCATTTTCTGTTTCGAAGTCTATTGTTATACAGTAAGGTGTACCTATTTCGTCTTCTCTTCTATATCTTTTTCCTATACTTCCTGCTTCGTCATATTCACACATGAATTTTTTTGATATTTTTTCAAATACTTCTGTTGCTTTTTCACTTAATTTTTTAGAAAGTGGTAATACTGCAGCTTTATATGGTGCTATTGATGGATGTAAGTGTAATACTGTTCTTGTGTCTCCTTCTGCTATTTCTTGTTCTTCGTAAGCATCACACACTACTGTTAAAAATACTCTATCTACACCAACTGCTGGTTCTACACAGTATGGAACATATTTTTCGTTTGTTTCTGGGTCTAAATATGTTAAATCTACTTTAGAAGCTTCCATATGTCTTGATAAGTCATAATCTGTTCTGTCTGCTATTCCCCAAAGTTCTCCCCATCCAAATGGGAATAAATATTCTATATCTGTTGTTCCTTTGCTATAGAAAGAAAGTTCTTCTTTTGAGTGTTCTCTCATTCTTAAGTTTTCTTCTTTTATTCCTATTCCTATTAACCAGTTTTTGCAGAATTCTTTCCAGTATTCGTACCATTCTAAATCTGTACCTGGTTTGCAGAAAAACTCTAATTCCATTTGTTCGAATTCTCTTGTTCTAAATATGAAGTTACCTGGTGTAATTTCGTTTCTAAATGAACGTCCCATTTGTCCTATTCCCATTGGAAGTTTTCTTCTTGTTGTTCTTTGTACATTTTTGAAGTTAACAAACATTCCTTGTGCTGTTTCTGGTCTTAAATATACTTCTGATTTTGCATCTTCTGTAACTCCCATAAATGTTTTAAACATTAAGTTAAATTTTCTAATATCAGTAAAGTTTACTTTTCCGCAATTTGGACATTCTATATTATTTTCTTTAATATATTCTACTAATTGTTCATTTGTCCAACCATCTAATCCAGAAATATCTTTTCCGTTTTTAAATCCCCATTCTTCTATTAGTTTGTCTGCTCTATGTCTTGTTTTACAATCTTTGCAATCTATAAGTGGATCACTAAATCCTCCAACATGTCCTGTTGTTACCCAAACCTCAGGATTCATTATTATTGCTGCATCTATACCTACATTGTATTTAGATTCATTAATAAATTTTTTCCACCACATATCTTTTATATTTTTCTTAAGTTCTGCCCCTAATGGTCCATAATCCCATGAATTTGCAAGTCCTCCATATATTTCTGAACCTGGGTATACAAAACCTCTATTTTTACATAAATTAACTATTTTATCCATAGATTTTTCTGCCATTTTTATCTCACCCTTCTATTATTTACTATTTATTAAATTTATCAAAACTTATGCTAAAAGTCAATATATTGTGGTTGTTTTTATTAGTATATATGTTACAGTTCAGTCGTCAACTGCAATTTGTAGAGTATTTGTAGGGGCGAACATTGTTCGCCCGCCCTTCGAAGAAAATTCTATTAATAATTTTTTTAGTAAAGCTCTGTAGAAAACGGACGACTACTAGTCGCCCCTACTGTTTCTCTACATTTCTAATTCACTCTTTAATAAAATAATTTTAGCATAATATTAAAATCGGGCGATTAAAATCGCCCCTACATTTCTGGGTGATTTCTTCGATGCATTGCGGGTCGCTGTGGGCAGCGACCCCTACAGTGTTTGCATTTTAATGGATTTATGACTGGCGTCCAACTGTTTGATTTATTGAATCTATTTGTACGTTTTTTTGTTCTTTTTTTACTACTATTTTTTGTATTACATTTTTTATTCCTATAACTGTATAAAATGGTAATATCATTTGTGCAAGTGATACAACTAATGGGAATAATTTTCCTGTTAATTTATATATAATTGTAACAGGGCTACCTGGAAAGTCTTTCGAAATAAACATTAAGTTACTATCAAATATATTGTTTACTATATATGCACTTAAACACATTACAAAAAGTAATCCGGAATAATAAACAATATCTTTATTTTCTAATTCTATGTATTTTGATTTATTAATTATAATTCCTATATAAAGCATTGCTCCATGATATGCAAAACTTTGCAAGCTTAAATAATGAAGCATTGGATATGTAGTTATAGAAGTAGTTGGTAAAATTAAAAATATAATTCCTCCAATTATTCCTCCTGTTGCTAAAAATACATCTCCTATTCTCTTTACTGTTTCTTTTCCTATGGAACTAAAAATTCCTGCATATAGAAAAATGCTACAATAGTATAAAGGTATGTATGTATTTATATTGTTTCCATTTCCTACTGCAAAATTAAATATTATTTTTATTATTTCTAATATCCATGCAAAAATTGTTATAATTTGTATGTTCCTTTTTACGACATTTTTTTTAGTAATATCTGTGTGCTTTACTGCTATTCCAATTCCTAATAAAGTTATAGCTAATAAAAAAAAGTGTTCTGCACTAAAAATCCCGCATGGCTCATACTCTCCGGGCTTTGCAAAAAACATTTATATCACTTCCTATTTTTATTTTTGCATCTAAATTTCGTTTATTTTCTACAAAATGTTTTCATTTTTGATATTATATCATATTTTTAGTATTATAGTAAATTTTTCTAAAATTTACTATAATGCTAACGCTATAATCGCTATTGCCTTTGAGATTTGCTCGTTTTACTCGCAAACTCAAATCGGCTAAAACAAAGGGCGACATCGTCGCTTTGTTTGCTACAATTATTACTTTTTTATTACAAAACAGTAACTTAAATATTACATTTTATTCTTTTATGTAACTCGTTTGTAACAAAGTTTTTAGTTTTCCACTTTCCTGTGGATATTGTGGATAACTTTGTGAATAACATTAAAATCTATGTTTTCGCATCATCACTTATTCACATACGAAACAATTATTCTGTATTTTTTTGACAAATTACAATTATTTACAAAAGTTATGTGCACTTTTTGGTACATAATTTGTTGTTGTCAAATTGTAATTTTGCGGTGTGATGTGGGATGTGTGAGGTGTGCTTTTAGGGATAGTCTTCGTAGGTTTTACCCTAATTTCACACTTCCCACCTCTCACTTCACACTTCCACACAAATTACAATTTCTCTTTCTAATTAATGCAAATAAATATAACAGTGCATACAACTTCTACTATTAGTATTAAAGGAAATCCTATAACAAATCTCATTTTTTTAGTTTTGTGTCTAAATGTATGCATTCCTGCGATTCCACCTATTCCACCACCTAACAAAACTAATGTAAATAGTGTGGATTCTTTTATTCTCCATCTTCCCCATTTTGCTCTTTTTTTATCTATGTACATAGCTAAAAAAGCTATTAAGTTTATAATTACCAAATATATTAATATATTTTTTACTGTAAATAAATTATTCATAAAATCCTCCATCTATTTTTATATTGCACTAATTACAATATTATTTATTAAATCCAATTCTTTTACAAAAATACTTTATAAAAACAACTAAATATAAAAATGCAAATATAAAACCACCAATTACGTCTGTAACATAATGAACACCTAAGTATACTCTACTAATTCCTATAAATAATACTAGTAAAGATAAAAATGTTATTAATGTATATTTTATTTTTTTATTTTTAATATTTTTATATATTAGATATATTAAAAATCCATAGAATCCAAATGCAACCATACTATGTCCACTCGGAAAGCTATATCCATCTTCAAATACTAACTTCAGTCTTTCTGGTCTAGGTCTTGCAATTATCCATTTTAAAATTCTATTTAATATAAATACAAATATTAAATTTAATGCTATAAGTTTTGGATATTTTTTATTTTTTATTAAAAATATAAATCCAATTGATAGAGTAATTAATGTTATTGCTGACCCTAAAAATGATATAAATGTCATTATTGCTGTAACCCCTGGACTTAGCATTTTTATTATTATTTCATATATTTGGTTATCTATTGTATTTATTATATTCATATTATCCTCCATTTAATTAGTGAATATTGCAACGAGCAAGTGGAACGTTTTTTGGTTTATAATATCCAGACCTTGTAGTCCATAACCCATCTCCATTAATATATTCTCCTGTTGCATATACTCTTCTTGTTCTTGGGCAGTTTTCTGTAGCAAGTAATCCACTTTCTGTACATACCTTTGCTGATGAATGATATGGGCATGTTTGGATTGGTTCTGTGCCTTGTGCAAAATACTCTATATAAGATGTTCTATAACTTCTGCATGTAGATGTAGCTAAAAATCCAGATTTTTTACATACTTCTACTTCTAATACTCTTTCTGGTTTTGTATCATAAAATGTTTTTGGTTCTAATCCTTCGTGAACTCTCTGCATAACTCCTATCCACATTTGGCTTGCAGGGCTTATAGACCATCCAGATACTGTTGCATCAGTATTATGTCCAAACCATACTGCAGCTGTATAATATGGTGTAAATCCACAAAGCCATCTATTAAAATCACTATTTGATGTTCCTGTTTTTGCAGCAACATCTATTCCTTCTATTCTACAATTTGTTGCTGTACCTTTTTTTACAGGCTCAGTTAATATTTCTTTTACTACATATGCCGCTTCTTTAGACATTATTTGTGTTCTAGTTTGATTAGCTTCTAAAATAGTATTTCCGTTTGAATCAACCACTTTTGTATAAAATGTAGGTTCAATATATTCTCCATCATTTGCAATTGCTGCATATGCTCCTGCCATCTCAAGTGGTGTTACTCCCCATGTAAGTCCTCCTAATGCTAAAGGCAACACTTCATCTTCTTCCACTAATGATGTAACTCCAGCACTTTTTAAAAATTTTACTGATTCCCCTGGAGTTAATAGTGACATTGTTTTTACCATAGGTATATTTTGAGAATGTGCTATAGCTTCTCTTACTGTAATTAATCCTTTATAGCTTCCATAATTTTTCGGATTATATGTTCCATTATTAAAACTTGTAGGATTGTCATCAAATACAGTTGCAGCTGTTATTATTCCTTTGTCGATTGCTGGAGCTAAAGCTGAAATTGTTTTCATAGAAGAGCCTGTTTGTTTTGTTCCATCTGTTGCAACATTAAATCCAAATGCATCTACTTTTTCATCAAATCCATTTGCTATTGCTAAAACATATCCTGTTTTATGATCTATTAAAACCATTGACGCCATAGAATTTTGTGGATTTCCATAAGGATCAATATCTACAGTATGATATTTTTCGTTATTAAATTCTTCTTGCATTTTTGCTTGCATATCAGGATCCTCAGTTGTATAAATTGTAAATCCTCCACTTGATAAATATAGTCTTGCTTTTTCATAACTCCAGTCATGTAGTTCTTGCAAATCTTTAATAATTTGAATTATTGCTGCATCTGTATGATAAGAAAATACTACTTGTGGCTTTGCACCTTCTTCAAATGCCAATCCTATTTCTACCTCTTTTACAGCATTACTATACTCTTCCGAATCTATATTACCTAACTCATACATTTTATTAAGAACCGTTTTTGTTCTAATTTTTATATTTTCTAAAACTTCTGTATTATTTTCTACAAATGGATCATATGAATTAGGAGAATGATTTATTCCCGCTAAAAATGCGCTTTCTGCTAAAGTTAATTCTCTTGCAGATTTATTAAAGTAATAATTTGAACCTTGCTCAACTCCATATACTGTATCTCCTAAAAATATTAAGTTAAGATACAATTCTAAGATTTCTTTTTTAGACATCTCTTGTTCTACATAATATGCTCTAGTCATTTCTCTTACCTTACGTTGCCATGTATCTTCTCTTTCTTCTGTTATATTTTTTACTAATTGTTGTGTTATTGTGCTTCCTCCAAAAGGAGATTGTCCTTTATTTTTTATATATGTATATGTTGCTCCTAAAGTCCTTTTAATATCAACTCCTTGATGTTCATAAAATCTCTCATCTTCTATTGATATAAATGCTTTAGGCAGATATTCCGGCATATCTTCTAAAGTAATAATTACTCTGTTTTCATCCCCATTTAAAGTCCCAAGTTCATTACCTTTTATATCTCTTATTACAGAATTTTCATACTTTATTACCAAATCTGCTTTACTTATTATTTTAACATCTTTTGCCACTTCATATAATTTATATGCAACAAAACCTCCTAAAACCAGCGCAATCATTATTATAATAAGTAACAATATAAAAATTGTTTTAAATATGCATCTTATTATAGGATGCTTTTTCTTGCGTTTATTTTTAGGGTTTTTTTTATGTTTTTTACTTACTATTTGATATGTTTCCGGTTCTTTAGATTGTATTAAACCCTCTTCTGTTAAAAACATATTTTTCCCTCCATATTATTCTGCATTTATTATATTACATAGTAACTGTTTTTTTCAATAGAAATCAATTAAAAAACGGACGACTACTAGTCGCCCCTCGTTTTCTCTACAATTTTTAATTTAGGTAAATATTAGGATCAATTTGGATTTCATCTTTTAAAATTTCAAAATGAAGATGTGGTTCATCTACAATTTCAAATGCTGCTGAGTTTCCTACTGTACCTATACTTTGTCCTTTTTCTACTGTTTCTCCTTCTTCTACAAATTCTGTTGTAAGCAAATTTGAATATACGGTTTTATATCCATTTACATGTTCTATAACTACAGTTAATCCATATCTTGGGTCGTTTTTTATTGCAGTTATTGTTCCAGCTTCTGCTGCTTTTACTACAGTTGTTCTATCTGCTTTTATATCTATTCCTAAATGCACTATCCATTCTTCTAAAGTTTCTGAATATATTAAAGAATCTTTTGCAAAACTTCTTACTATTTCTCCTTCTACTGGCATAATAAATTCTGGATCCTTTACCACTTCAGGTTCTACATTTGTAGTTTTAGTCTCTTCTTTTACTTCCTCGTCTACTACATCTTTAACCTCTTGATTTGTTTCTTCCTCTTTTTCTTCTACTTCCTTAACATCTTGCTCCATACTTTCAATTGCTTCTTCTATACTTTTTCCAATATCTGTACTTGCCTCTTCTAATTCTAAATTCACGTCATCATTCGGAACTAATTCTGCTATTTTTTCTGTTGTAAGTGCACTATAATTGGATTCTTTTATTTTGTTATTATAAACAACAAAAGTAATTGCAAATGTTAAAAGCATTATTAATGCTATTCCTCCAGATAAATAAACTAAATATTTAATGTTACTAGTCTTTTCTCTTCTTCCTCTTCTCATTTGTCTCCTCCTTGTTTTTTCTTTAGTTAAATTATTTCCCTTTTATGGAATTTTATTCATTTAAATATTTGTAATTTCAACGCCTGTGTAAAAATGTTTAATAATCTCTTCATAATTACTTCCTTGTTTTGCCATACTGTCTGCCCCTGTTTGACTCATTCCAACTCCATGGCCATATCCAATAACACTAAATTTTATATTTTCTCCTTCCACATTTATTTCAAATTTAGCAGATTTTAAACCAAATATACTCCTTATTTCTACACCCGATAAATTTAAGTTTCCTATTTTTATTGTTTTTATTCTTTCTCCATCTGTATATTCTAATATTTCTATTTGATTTTCTAAAGAAAAATCTATTTTAAAATTGTTATGATATTTTTTTATTTTATTAATAAATTCATCTTTAGTTAAAATCATTTCTGAATTATACTGTGAATAACTATCTTCCCCTGATGTTATAACTGCTTGCAAATATGGATAATTGTTTCCTCCCCATACAGCTGTTGCAGTATCTGTTATTCCACCACTATTAGAATGGAAAAATGCATTTATAGGTTTTCCTTCATATGTTACAATCTTTCCTTTTGTACTGTTTACTGCTTCTTCTATTTTTGCCCAATTCGTTTCCCTTTCTCCTTCATTCCATTTGTTTAATCTATCTTCTTTACTAATCCATGCTTGGCAGCATGCTGAATTATCACAAATATCCGCATTTTCATGTTTTTTATTACCTGTAATTTTATATATAGTATATGTTCTTGCAACAACTGCTTGTGCTTTTAACGCCTCTTGCTCAAAACTTGCTGGCATTTCGCTTGATACTACTCCTAATAGATAATTATCTAGTTCTAGTTCTTCTATCTCCTCTGTTTTAGTATGTAATAATTTTACTCTATTGTATTGGCCATAATTATAGTTTTCTATTTTTTCTTCTATTTTATTATCTGTTTTTTCTTCTTTTAATTGTTTTTTTTGAGTAAATAAAATAGGTATTAAAAAACATAAAAATACCATACATAGAATATATAATAAAATTTTTCTCATAGAATCTCCCTTTTTATTATATTCTATATATGGTATTTTTTTCCTTTGACGAAATTTAGGATGTTTTGTTTTCTAATTTTTCTTTTCCCACATTATTTTATGGATTATGGATATTGGAGTTTAACTACGGGGCGAACCGCATACGCAGGATATTTCGTATTAGTACTGCCGTTAGAATTCACATACCACAAATAGCTGTTGATCCTATTGCCACCAGTATCCATATACCTCACATTGAAAATCACGTTACCGCTAGATGATGAAGCATCCCAGCCCTCGTTGACACTGCGAGACGCGAGCCAATAATTAGTTGCAGTTCCTTCACTATTATTTGCTACTTTTATTCCTAAAGTATTCATTTTATTATAATCTGTATCAGAATTTGTATCTGTTGTTCCTGCTAATAATTTATATTTATTCCATGCTGT
>JAFQIK010000033.1 GCA_017397545.1 Clostridia bacterium | reverse complement strand
TTGTGTTTTAGTCGTATTTTTTTATTTTTCTTATTTTTTATACTAATTAACCATTGAAAGTGGCTTAACTTCGTGTCGTTACATTTTTATTACAAATTTTACACCTACGGTATTACACTTTTTCAACTAACGAAATTATTCGTAATTATTTGAATTTTTTTTGTATTTATATTGTAATTTATAAAAAATATGATATACTTTAATAAATTGGTTGATATTTGTATCAATCGTTATGAAAACCAAGAAGTTGTAAATAACTACTTCGATGGCACCAAACTTGCCTTATGGCAAGAGTTAAGAACGAAGAGTGAATAGTGAAGAGTGTTAAGCTTAGTCGAAGAAGAATTTGAAAGGCAAGTTTGTATTTTTCACTATTCACTTTTCATTTTTCATTAAATATATTAAACATTAGTAGAAAATAAAATTAAGAGGTTAGATATGAAATTTACAACGCTATGTTATATAGAAAAAGATAATAAAGTTTTATTGCTATATAGAAATAAGAAAGAAGATGACTTAAATAAAGGAAAATGGATAGGTGTTGGAGGAAAGTTTGAAGAAAAAGAATCTCCAGACGAATGCTTAATTAGAGAAGTAAAAGAGGAGACCGGATTAACACTTACTAAATTTAAATTAAGATGTTTAGTTACATTTGTATCAGATAAATGGGAAACAGAGCATATGTATGTATATACTGGGGCAGAATTTACAGGAGAATTAAAAGAATGTAATGAAGGCGTTTTAGAATGGGTAGATAAAGATAAAATGCTAGAACTTCCAACATGGGAGGGAGATAGATTATTCCTAGAAAAAATGCAAGAAACAGAAGAGTTTTTTACAATGAAAGTAGAGTATAAAGGAGACAAATTAGTAAAATGAGATAGGAGAAAAAATAAAATGTCAATTGAAAAGGTAAGAGAATATTTTAAGAATTATAATATGGAAGAAAGAATACAAGAATTTGAAGAATCTAGTGCAACTGTTGAACTTGCTGCAAAAGCAGTTAATTGTGAACCTAAAAGAATAGCAAAAACATTATCATTTAAAGTAGAAGATAAACCTATATTAATAGTGGTTGCAGGTGATGCAAAAATAGATAATGCAAAATATAAATCAGAATTTTCTAAAAAAGCAAAGATGTTAACATACGAAGAAGTAGAAGAATTAATCGGACATTCTGTAGGAGGAGTATGCCCATTTGCTATTAATGATGGTGTTACAGTGTATCTAGATGAATCCTTAAAAAGATTTAAAACAGTATATCCAGCTTGTGGTAGTGGCAACAGCGCAATAGAACTTACCATAGAAGAGTTAGAAAAATATTCAAATTTTTATAAATGGGTAAATGTGTGTAAAGAGTGGTTTTAATAAAAAAATAAAAGTTCTCAGGAGGTGTTAAACTGAGAACTTTTTTGGTTAAGTGCCAAAAATGATTTTATGCTGCTGACTTGTCATCGGAAAAAACGTAAAAATCTTTTCTGCGAATGTTTCTCTAGCAAAAACTTTGTGCATTTCTGAAACTGCAGCAATAGATTCGGGAGTGTTTTCCTTAAAAGACAATTCTATGTATCTTAAATTAAATTCTGTTCTAGATACAAGAACTTCGTTATTACAACTTGTGTTCATAAAAAACTCACTCCTATAAATGAATTTACAATGAGATTAGTAAAAATTAGTTACACCTCAATACTAATTTTATAAGCACAATTGCTTGTAAACATAAATATATCATATAAAAATATGGTTTTCAATAAAAAGTAAAAATTAATTATTGTCGCAAAAAGCCGAACTTGGAGAAAAAGGGGTCTGACCCTTTTTTCCCCAAGTTCGACTTTTTATTGAGTTTTTTATTCATGACAAATTTTGCTATAAAGTGCAATACACCAAATACCAGCAATACCTACAAGAGTATATATTATTCTTGTTAAAGCTGATAAACTTCCAAAAATTGCATCTACTAAATTAAATTCAAACAATCCAACTAGTAGCCAATTTATGGCACCAACTATAACAAGAGTAAGTGCAAGACTATTTATAATTTTCATATTATAAACCTCCATTCTGATATGTTTTATATTATTGTATGTAAAAAAATTATAATTATTCATATTGTTACAAAATTATTGATTTTTAAGCATTTTTACAATATAATTTAGTAGTCAAATTGTGACAAGGAGAGAATAAATGTTAAAGAAAAACGAAGAATATATTGTAGATATAATTGATAATGGATTTCAAGGTGAAGGAATTGCAAAAATAGATGGAATAACTGTTTTTATTGACCAAGCAATAAAAGGTGAAAAAATTAAAATAAAAATTTTAAAAGTTCAAACAAATTTTGCATATGGTAAAATAATTGAAATTTTAGAAAAATCTAACAATAGAATAGATGCAGAATGTAGTACTTATAAAAGATGTGGAGGCTGCAATTTAAGACATATTAAATATCAAGAAACATTAAATATTAAAAAAACAGTTGTAGAAAATTGTATGTACAAAGCACTAAAAAAAGAAGTTAAAGTAAATGACGTAATCGGAATGGAAAATCCTTTATACTACAGAAATAAACTTCAATATCCGGTAGGAGTTAATAAAGAGCAAAAACAAATAATGGGAGTTTATTCTAGTAGAACTCATAATATTATTCCAACTGAAGAATGTTTTATACAAAATAAAGAATGCCAAATTATAGCAAATGATATTTTTAAATTTGTACAAGAAAATAATATATCTGCATATAATGAAGAAACCTTAAAAGGAACTCTAAGACATATAATAATAAGAATTGGTGTAAAAACAAACGAAGTATTAGTAACACTAGTTTTAAATGATAATAATTTAAAAAATGAAAAAGAATTAATTAAATATTTGACAGAAAAACATAAAAATATAAAATCAATTGTAAAAAATTTTAATACAAAAAATACAAATGTAATATTAGGAGATAAAACAGAAGTAATATATGGGGATGGATATATTTACGATATATTAGGAGATTACAAATTTAAAATATCGCCACTATCATTTTATCAGGTTAATCCAATTCAAACAGAAATATTATATAACACAGCAATAAATAACGTAGGGGTCGATGCCCACATCGACCCGGATGATATTGCACTAGATTTATATTGCGGAATAGGAACAATAGGAATATTTGCCTCAAAATATTTTAAAAAAGTATATGGAATAGAAATTGTAAAACAAGCAATAGAAGATGCAAAATATAATGCAAAAATAAATAATATTAATAATATAGAATTCTTTGCAGGAGATGTAGAAAAGATTCTGCCTGAAATTATAAAAAGAGATAATTTAAAACCAAATGTAGTATTTGTAGACCCACCAAGAAAAGGGTTAGATAAAAAAACTATTGAATTATTAAAAGAATTACAACCAAGTAAAATAATATATATAAGTTGCAACCCAGCAACACTTGCAAGAGATGTTGCACTGCTAGAAGAAAAATATGAGCTTAAAAATGTACAACCTGTAGATATGTTTCCGTTTACGCGGACACATTGAGTGCGTATCGTTGCTATGTCACAAGTGAGCTCTAAAAGCGCTGAAAATGCTGAGTTTTTAAAAAAACGAAATTTTTAAAAAAGTTAAAAGATAGTGAAAAATTTTAAAAATTAAAGTTCTGAAATCGCAAGGTGGTATGCGGTGGATAGGTCAAAAGAAGGGAATAAAATATGAAAAAAGAATATATATATGCATTTGTATCAATATTCTTATGGTCAACAACAGCGACAGTTACTAAATTATTATTAGGAAATTTAAATAGTATGCAAATATTATTAGTAGGTTCATTATTTGCTTTTGTATTTTTATTTATTATAAATTTACTAAAAGGTAATTTAAAAGGTTTAAAGCAATATAAATTAAAAGATTATATACAAATATTTATAATAGGAATTTTGGGAACATTTTTATATAATTTATTTTTATATTTAGGAATAGACACATTAGAAGCTTCTCAAGCTTTTATAATTAATTATTTATGGCCTATTATAACTGTAGTTTTTGCTTGTATTATATTAAAAGAAAAAATGACTTTAAGGAAAGTAATTGCAATTGTTTTGTCTTTTATAGGAGTAATAATTGTAACAGCAAAAGGAGATTTATTAAACGTAGAAAAAGAAAGTATAATAGGCGCAACATACTGTATCTTAGCTGCTGTTTCCTATGGTTTATTTTCTGTACTTAATAAACAAAAAGGATACAATAAATTTTTAAGTATGATGTTATATTATTTATCTTCATTTATAATATCATTGCTATACATATTATTTTCTAATAATACAATATCTTTACAATTAAATGAGGTATTAGGATTAACTTGGATTGGACTATTTACATCAGCAACTGCTTTTACTTCTTGGGCATTAGCACTAGAAAAAGGAGATACTGCAAAAATTTCAAATTTAGCATACATAACACCATTTTTATCATTAATATGGACAGCATTAATATTAAAAGAAAGTTTTAATATTTATTCAATACTTGGTTTGATAGTTATAGTATTAGGAATATTTATACAGTTGAAAGACAAAAAAGAGAACATATCAACAATCAACAAACAAGGCTAGAATGAGGTATCAACGATGGACTGACTTCACACGTTGAAGTAGTGTCAATATTAGAAAATTTAAAAAACTAAGGGGTAAATATATGGATTTTCAAATTGAAAAGGTGAGTAAAGAAAAATCAGAAATATTAAAGAATTTACTAGAATATTATCAATATGATTTTAATGTTTATTATAATGAAGATTTAAATGAAAATGGAAGATTCGAATCTATAGATATACAATTATATTTTGAAAATGAACATAGCCAGGCATTATTTATAAAGGTAAAAGAGAAATATGCTGGATTTATATTAATAAGTAACAATACAAAATATACAGAAGAGGGGAAATGTATAGAAGAATTTTGGATTATGCCAAAATATAGAAAAGGAATGTTTGCTTTTAAAATTCTTAAAAAAGTATTTAATCAAATTAATGGGAGACTAGAATTTATTGTGCTTAAAAGAAATGAAAGATGGCTTGAAACATTAAACTATTGGATAGAAAAGAATTATAAGATATTAAAGAAATGTGATATAGAAAAGTGGGATGAACAATTTACATTGTTTGTAATAGATGCAAAAAATAAGTATTAACAAACAACATCATATTGATTAGATGGTAATGGAAGAATAGGAAGATTACTTATTCCATTATATATTCAAAGTAAAGGGATGTTAGAAAAATATTGTATAAAATAAAAGGAGTAAGATTATATGACGCTATCGTTAACGTACATATTATCACAAATTTTAGTAATAATTTATTATTTGATTTATAGCTCTACATTTAATTTAAAAGATAGTAATAAAATTTTAATATATGGAATTATAGCTACTATTATTAGCAGTATATCGTATTTATTATTAAACGCATATACTGGAATGGCAATGTGTTTTGTGGCAATAATAAGAAATTTACTATTTACAAAAAATAAAAAGAATGTGTTAAATTTAGTATTAATTCTTTTACTAACATTAATTGCTTCTATTTTTACATTTAATAGTTATTTTTGTTTATTTAATATAATTGCAACATTAATTTATACATATGCTCTTTGGCAAAAAAATACGAAAATATATAAAATGTTAGGAATAATTGTAAACGGACTTATGATAATTTATAATATATATATAAAATCAGTTTTAGGAGTGATTTTAATAAGCATAGCATTTGCTAGCTCAATAATAGGGTTTTATAAAGAAAAAAACAGGAGGTTATTATGATTGAGATAAAGTTTGATAAAGACAACAATAAATCCATAGCATACGATAATGATGCTAAAATTGGAGAATGCGATTATATAGAAACAGAAGAAACTTGGAATATAGTTCATACAGAAGTTAGCAATTTGTATCAAGGGCAAGGAATTGCAAGAAAGCTTGTAGAAAATATTATAGAAAATGCAAAAAAATATAATAAAAAACTTATTGCTGATTGTTCTTACGCTAAGAAAATAATTGATAAAAATTAATAAAAGGAGATGTTTAAACTATGACAGAAAAAGATTTACAAAAATTATATGCAGAATCATTAAATGCTAAAAAGGATGACAAAACAGTTACAGGTACTGTAATACAAGTATCTAGTAAAGGAGAAATATTTGTTGATTTTAAATACAAAGCAGATGGAATTATACCAAAAGCTGAATATTCAGATGATGCAAGCAAAAATCCTAATGATGAATTTAAAGCAGGAGATACAATTACAGCAGATGTTTTAAAATGGAATGATGGAGAAGGAAACGTTCTTTTATCATATAAAAAGTATAAGAAAAGAGAAGATAGAAAAAAAGAACAAGAATTAAGAATTAAACAAGCAGAAGAAAGAGAAAAACAAAAAATAGAAAGAGCAAGAAATATTCAAGAATTTTGGGATAATATAGCAGTAGGAAAAACATACATAGGAACTATTTCTAAAATTGCAGATTATGGAATCTTTGTTGATTTAGGCGTAGTTAGCGGTCTTGCACATATATCAGAATTAACTTGGGATAAAAATCAAAAACTAGAAGATAAATTTAATATAAATGATGAAATAGAAGTTAAAATAAAATCTTACAATAAAGAAGAAAGAAAAATAGCTTTAGAATATCCTTTAAAAGGAGAAAATCCTTGGTTTTCTTTAGCTGATAAATATAAAGTAAATGATATTGTAACATGTAAAGTAGTAAAATATGCACCATTTGGAGCATTTTTAGAAATAGAAGAAGGATTAGAAGGATTGGTTCATAATTCAGAAATAACAACACTAAAAAGAGTTACAAAACCAGAAGACGAACTTGAGCTAGGACAACTAGTTAATGCAAAAATTATAAATATAGATAAAGAAAAATTAAAAATAGGATTATCTATTAAAGAATTAGAAGGAACATCTAAAGAATACGGATATGAAGAATATATAAATGGATAGAAAATATTAATGTTTAATAGATAATACCAAAAAGTAGAGTAATGTAGGGGCGACTAGTAGTCGCCCGGTTCTCACAGAGACTTGCTTAAGAAAATTATTAATAGAAAAGAGGAAAAATATGTTACCAAACAAATTAAAAGTAGGAGACACAATAGGAATAATTTCACCATCAGCACCAGTAACAGAAGATTTAAAAGAACGATTTAATTATGGATTGCAAATATTTAAAGATATGGGGAATATACATTCCCAATTTTAAAATGTAATGATTTTGGGCATAATTGTGAAAATATTGTTATGCCGATAGGGGCTAAAGTAAAATTAGATGCAACAAAATGTGAAGTGGAAATTTTAGAATAATAATTTCTAAATATAAAGATATTAACTATATTATATGAGGAGATTTTTTAATAACTAATTAATATAGTAAAGGAAAATACAAATAGAAGAATTGGTTTATAAAATCGAAGAAATGCTAAAACAATGAGAAGAATTTTTATAAAAAACTTGTTTAAAAAAGTTTTTTATTATATAATTAATATGCAATATTTAAGTATTGGAACGTAATCCACGAATTCTATTGTAGAACTAGTACGTAGGTTACTAGTATATTGCAACAAGAGTAAGTGAGCCTTGGGTTTACTTACTCTTTATTATAAGTAGAGGAATGAAAGATATGGAAGAAAAAATTTTAGAAAGAAAATGGTTTAATTATTTTAATAATATGAGAAATAAGTATAATATGAGACTAAGTGCAAATAAGCCGATAATTATATTCTTAGATGCAAAAGATGCATCTAAGAAATATATAAACATACTAAAAGGCAATAAAAATGGATTTTTTGATGCTATGGAATTAACCTCTAAGTATTTTAGCACAAGATATAATTGTTTATCAATATGGGGGACTGATGAAATTAGCTTTATTATAGAAGATGCAGATATGCTTATTAATACAATAAATAATGAAAAAAACTACAGAACACATGATATAGCATCTGTGTTTTCACAATATTTTTTTGAATATTTTAACAATATATACGAAGGTGAAAACGTTTATTGGCATTGTAAATGTTTTAATATATCAAAGGAAAAGATAGAAGCATATATTAAGTTTAAAAGTAGAGGAATATTAAAAGGAATAACATCATTTTTCTTAAAACAAAATGGAGTAAGAGGTGCGTATGGTATAAAATTAGAAGAAAAAATAGAAATGTGTAAAAAATATAAAACATATTCTTTAATAGAAGAATATCAAAATGGAGTTTTACAGTATAAAGGAGATAAAATAGATTTAAAAGAATATTTGAAAGGAAATATTGTCGTTTTAGAGAGAAAAAATGAAAATGTAGAATTTTTTGACCTAATAGAATTTGACAAATCAATATAGGATTGGAAGATATAATGAATAAAGTAGAGTGGAATAATTATTTTTGTAATATTGAAAATAAATACAATTTAAAAATGAGTGATAACAAACCTATAGTAATATTTTTAGATGGAAAAGATATTACTAAAAGTATGAATCATAGTTTGATTACAGAAAATAAAAATAGTTTTAATGATGTTTTTGAACAAACAGTAAAATATTTTACTGTAGAATTAAATTGTATGGCAATATTAGGTGTGGATGAAGTAAGCTTTATAATAGAAGATAGTAAAAAATTAAAAGAATTTGTGTCAAGTAAAAAATATAAATCTCATGAAATTATATCAATATTTTCACAATGTTTTTATAAATATTTTAATGACAGATATAAAAATGCACCGATATATTGGCATTGCAAATGTTTAAATATACCTAAAGGTAAAATTAAATCATATATAAAATTCAGAAATTTATCAATATTTGATCTAAAATTAACATACTTTTTAAAAAGAAAACAAGTTAAAAATGCTGGTAAAATACCATTAGCAAAAAAAGAACAGGAATGTAGTGAGTTTAGAGAGTATGAAAATATAAAAGAATTTACAAAAGGAAATTTATACATTAAAGGTCAGCGTATAGATATAGATGCTTTTCTTAATAATCGAATAGTAGAGTTACCTGACATAGAAAGAGAAGAAGAAATTATATATTTAGACATAAATAATTTTTAAGAAAAGGAGAATTTATGCCAGCGAAAAGAAAAGGAAAAAGAAAAAATAGAAAAATTAAATTTAGTGAATTAAATTATGTAGAAAAAAACTATATGCAAAAAGGAAAAGCTGTAATTCCAGTAAAACTTGAAAAAATATCAGATTTATATATGAAACACGACTATAAACAAATGGAACTTTCAGATAGTGTATGTGATTACATAGAAGAAATTGCATATATGGTTCCAATAAACACAGATATAGTTTTAGAAATTCATTGCCCAGAAATTGACGAAGAATTACAAACTAAAATCAAAAAGAATATTAAAAATAACTACGGTATGGAAATAGATGACAATGAGTATGACCTAGCATTAAACAATAGAAGAGCATGGCTTTTTGCAGCTATTGGAATTGTTTTTCTTGTAATAAACATATTAGTTGAAAATTTAGGAAGAATCCTTTCGGATTTTATATGTGTAGTTTGGTGGGTAGCAATATGGGATATGATAGAGATTTGGTTACTAGACAATCAAGAGATAAAATCAAAAAGATTAAATTATCAACAATTATATGATAGTACTATAAAATTTGTTTTTGATGATAAAGAAAATGAAGAAGATAAAGAAACTGCTAGTAGTAGTACTATATAAAAAAGGCGGAAAAAATGTTTAAAAAAATATATATAGAAATAACAAATGTATGTAATTTAAATTGCAAATTTTGTCCAGAAACAAAAAGAAAAAAAGAATTTATGACTGCTCAAAAATTTGAAGAAGTTATCAAAAAAATACATAAACACACTAAAATGGTAGCTTTGCATGTAAAAGGCGAACCACTTTTACATAACGAACTTCGGACAAATTTTTAAAATATTAGAAAAATATAATTTGCAAGCAAATATAACAACAAATGGAACATTAATTGATAAAAATATAGATTTAATAAAAAACACTAAAGCAGTAAGGCAAATTAATTTTTCTATACATAGCATTATGCAAAATAAAAATTTAAACAAACAATATTTAAATAATATTTTTGAAAGTGAGAGACAATTAGAAGATGTAATAATTTCATATAGATTATGGAATTTAAAAAGTATTAAAGAAAATGATATTAATAGTCAAATTATAAAAGAAATAGAAAATTATTATGGTATACAAAATTTAAAACAGCAGCTTATGGAAAATGAGTATATAAAAATAAAAGAAAATGTATTTATAAATCAAGATATAGAATTTACATGGCCAGACATAAACAAAAAAGAAATAATACAAAAAGGCAGATGCTTAGGATTAAAAGAACAAATTGCAATACTTGTAGATGGAACAGTAGTACCATGTTGTTTAGACAATAATGGAGATATACCACTTGGAAATATTTTTAAAGAAGATTTAGAAGATATATTAAGCAATACTAAAACAATAACAATAAAGAAAAACTTTGAAAATAGCATTATAACGTGTAAACTTTGCAAAACATGTGGATTTTTAGAGAGATTAGAAAATAAGAGAAAAATTAATATATAGAACGTAATAAAAAATATAGAGTAAATGTAGGGGCGAATTGCATTCGCCCGCTCTTCGAAGAAATTGCTATTAATAATTTATAAAAGCATACAAAATTAAATTGTATGCTTTATTTTTATGAAAACTTATGATACAATTACTGCAAAAGCAATGCCTTGCTCACCAGCATGGTACCCAGAACAACATAAATTAATAGAAGAATAGGAGAGATAAAGATGGAAGACAAAAATTATTTTATAATACATGGGTCATTTAGTAGCCCATATTCAAACTGGTTTACTTGGTTACACGATTTTATACAATCAGAAGAAAAACAAGTTTATGTACCAGATTTTCCAATAGGAGTTGGATATCAAAATTATGAAAATTGGAGTAAATTATTTAAATATTATTTAGATTTAGGATTAATAAATGAAAATACAATAATTATAGCGCACAGTATTGCACCAGTTTTTGTATCAAAGTTTTTAACTGAAAACAAAGTAAAAGTTAATAAATTAATATTTGTATGTGGATTTAATAATTATTTAGGGATAGATAAAGATTATGATGCAGTTAATGAATCTATGTATTTTAATAATTTACAAGATGTAAAACAATATGCTAATGAAATTATTTGTTTCTATTCAGATAATGATCCATATGTAAAATACGAAATAGAAAAAGAATTTGCAGATACAATTGCAACACAAGAAATAGTAATGCCAGGTGCAGGACATATAAATCTTGAGAGTGGATATGATACTTTCGAAGAAATAGTAAGTTATTTATAAATATTATATAAAAGCATATAACAATTAATGTGTTATATGCTTTATTTTTATACAATGATATGATAAAATCATTGTGTTAAAATTTATATTTAGGAGATTATAATGATAAAAGATTTATTAAAAAGCAATATATATGATGTTTGCGAGACTATAGTTGTAATGGGAGCTTGTGTGCCGTATATGCAAACAAAAGGATATGAAGAAATAAAACAAATATCAGAAAATATATATGAATTATGTTTAGAACAAACTCATATTAATATGGCTATAAGCAAAATAGGAGGAATGTTAAGAACTGGCAAAATTAAAAAAATAATTTTTGTAACAGTTGATAAATCACCTCATTGTGTACAAATGCATTATATAAGAAATGAACTTGAAAAAATGATGGATTTGAAAAATATTATAATAGAAAATTATGTGATAGTAGATAATGAACTTATAAAAATAAAACCAGAAATTATAGCATTCTCAAAGAATTTAAAAGAATTAAATAGTATGGCATAAGTAGGAGGAAATAAAGATTATGGATAACAAAGAAATACAAAATGAAATATTAAAAATAAAAGAAAGAAATAAAAGAGTAGAATTAGATAAAGCATGGGAGACAAGTTTAACTAGAAAAATTTGTATTTGTATATTAACTTATATAGTAGTAGTTATATATTCAACTGTAATAAACAAAACTAGCAGCATTTGGCTTAGTTCATTAGTACCAGTAATAGGTTTTACCTTATCAACACTGTCTTTAAAATTAGTAAGAAATATTTGGGAGAAGAACAAAAAATGATAGTGTAAAGTAATTTATGAAAAATGTAGGGGCGGCTATTAGCCGTCCGCGCTTCGAAGAAATTACTAAAAAGAACATAATGGAGGATAAACAAATGAAGAGTATTAATCCAGAATTAAAACAATATATAGAAACTGAAATTTTGTCACAATATGATGTAAATAACATAGGTGGACATGGGAAAGAACATATACAAACAGTTATAGAAAGAAGTTTTGAAATTATAAACGAATTTGAATTAGATGTTAACAAAGATATGGTTTATACAATTGCTGCATTTCATGATATTGGTTACAAAGAAAATCCAGAACAACACGAAGAAGTATCAAGTACTAAATTTAAAAATGATAAAAATATAACAAAATTCTTTAATGATGAACAAATAACTATAATAGCAGAAGCAATTGTTGACCACAGAGCAAGCTTAGAATATGAAGCAAGAAGTATATATGGGAAAATTGTTTCATCTGCAGATAGAGAAATATCAGTAGAAAATATGTTAAAAAGATCAATACAATATCAAGCAGATAAACTTTCAGCCCAAAACCCTACAATAAACGAAATAATAGAAGCTTCGTATAAGAAATTATCAAGTAAATATGGAAAAGGCGGATACGCAAAAATGTATTATCCAGATAAAAAATATTTAGAATATCTAAATGGAATGCAAAAATTGTTGGAAAACAAAGAAGAGTTTATAAAAACAGAAATGGAATTGGCGAAGGAGTATAAAAATGACAAACAACATTAATGTAAGAAAATTAGAAAAAGAAGATATTGAAAAGATAATACCATTAAGGGTAGCTTTGCAAATACATGATTACGAAGGCAATATAGGTATAGAGAAAAAAGAATTAGAAGAAAAAACTAGATGTTTTTTAGAAGATAATTTAAATCAAGTAGATATGATAGTAAATAAGCAAGAAGAAGCGGTAATATGATAAAAATTAAAATTACAGTTATCCTTAACAGGGTAACTGTAAAAAAATTACAATTCAAAGAACAAATGTTTGACAGAAAACCAAGAATGTTATATAATGAGAAAAAATAAATAAGGAAGTGATATTATGCAAGAAAATAAATTAGCATTATTTGAAGATAAAGAAATTAGAAAAACTTGGTATAACGAAGATTGGTATTTTTCTGTAGAGGATGTTGTATATGCATTAACAGAATCTGTTAATACTAAAGACTATATAAAGAAAATGAAAAAAAGAAATCCAACACTTGCAGAAGGGTGGGGACAATTTGTCACCCTCCTTCAATTAAATACAAATGGAGGAAGACAAAAAATTTCATGTTCTAATACTAAAGGCATTTTAAGAATTATACAATCTATTCCATCTCCAAAAGCAGAGCCATTTAAATTATGGCTTGCCCAAGTTGGAAGTGAAAGATTAGAAGAAATAGTAAATCCAGAACTTGCAATTAATAGAGCAAAAGAAACATATATAAGAAAAGGATATGAAGATACATGGATATCACAAAGATTAAAATCAATAGATAGTAGAAAAGAATTAACATACACATGGAAGCAGCGAGGTGCAAAAGGTAGAGATTATGCAATATTAACAGATGAAATATATAAAAGTACATTTGATTTAAATACAACACAATACAAAGAATTAAAAGGAATAAATAAAACAAAAAGAAATTTAAGAGACAGTATGGGAAAATTAGAACTTGCAATTACAAATTTAGCAGAAGTAACAGCAAATGAGATGCATAATATAAATAATAGTTATGGAATAGATAGATTAAAAGAAGATGTACAGGAAGCAGGAAAAATAACAGGTAAAGCTAGAGTAGAAATTGAACAAAAGATTGGCAAAAAAGTTGCAGAAAAAACAAATTATAAAAATTTAACTAATTCTAATATAAAACAGATTGAGAATTAGTTAATGATATGATATAAAATATAATAAAGAGGTGCTTAAAAGGTGATTATTTTGTATATAATAATTTTTATTATTTTAATATTATTACTTTTATCAAAATTAATATTAAATTCAGCATTTGGTAAAAGATGTGAAGGTAATTCTAAACTAAAATATTTTACAGCAAATGATTTTGAAGGATTAAATACAAAACCAATTGAATTCAAATCTAATAAAGGTCAAGTTTTAAGAGGAAATATATATACAAATAAGGATATAAAAGAATATAAAGCTCTTATAATATTTGTTCACGGAATGGGTGGAGGACATTTAAGTTATACAACTGAGATAAATACACTTGCAAAAGCTGGATTTATTGTCATGGGATATGATAATACAGGAACATGTTCTTCAGAAGGTAAAAATTTAAAAGGCTTTTACCAAGCAGTAATTGATTTAAAATATGCTTTAAAATTTGTAAAAGAAAATAGTGAATTAAATAAATATTCTATAGAATTAGTAGGACATTCTTGGGGGGCTTATACAGTATGCCAAGTATTACAGTATAAACACAATATAAAAGCAGTAGTGGCGATGTCTGGACCAAATGATAGTGCTAAACTTATTTGTGATTTTATGAAAAAAGAAACAAAAATTAATTTTAACTTTTTAAAACCGTTTATAAAAATTATAAATTTTCTTACATTTGGAAAAAATAGCATAAAAAATACATCTAAAATTTTAAATAATACAAAAACACCAGTACTGTTATTACATGGAAGCTTAGATGAAACTGCAGCTTTAGAAAATAGTCCGATATCAGATAAAAAAACAATAGAAGAAAAAAGTAATATAAAAACTATAGTATATGAAGGAAGATTTCATAATGTATATCAAACAAAAGACTCAGAAGAATATTTAAATAGTACTTTTGCAAATCTTGCAGAATTAAACAAAAAATATAAAGGAAATCCACCAGAAGATGAAATAAATAAAATATATAATAATATAGATTATAAAAAAATGACAGAAGAAGATGAAGAAGTTATGAATACAATAATAAAATTTTTAGAAAAGTGTATTTAATGTATGAAAAAAGTGTATATATTTTATATTTTCTGCATATAAAACAATAAAGTATATGCAGAAAAACATTGACTTTCTGCATATAAAATGATAAAATATATGCAGAAACGGAGGAAAATATGAGAAAATTTGATTATTCTTTTCTTGATAATGGCTTATTACCAGCTAATTTAATAAATTTAACAGGAGTAATATATTCATTAAAAACAGGTGCGGAAATAAGAAAAGATGAGTATAAAAAAATATTTACAGAATTAGAAAAAATTGCAAAAGTTCAATCTGTTAAAAGTTCAAATGCTATAGAAGGTATAGTTACAAGTGATGAACGTATAAATGAAATTGTAAATAAAAGTAGCAAGCCATTAAATCACAATGAGTCAGAAATTGCAGGATATAGAGATGCATTAAATCAAATTCACTTAAACTATAAGGACATAGATTTTAATGAAAATACAATTTTAAGATTACATGAAATGATGATGTCGTACAGTGGATATGAGTATAGTGGCAAATATAAAATTGATGACAATTTAATTATAGAAGAAGATAAAGAAGGAAACAGAAAAGTAAGATTTAAACCTGTTTCAGCTCAAGAAACACCAAAAGCAATGGAACAACTAATATTTGCATATATGGATGCAAGTAATAATTCTAATATTAATCAATTATTGCTAATTCCATGTGTAATTCTTGATTTTCTATGTATACATCCTTTTAAAGATGGAAATGGAAGAATGTCAAGATTATTGTCATTGTTGTTATTATATAAAAATGGATTTGATGCAGGAAAATATGTTTCTTTTGAAGAACAAATAAACAATAATAAAGGTTATTATTATGAAACATTAAAAGAGTCATCTACATCTTGGGATACAAATGAAAACACATATGTTCCTTTTATTCAAAATTTCTTATCAACATTATATATGTGTTATAAAGAACTTGATAAAAGATTTAATGTGGTAAATAGCAATAAAATTACAAAAAAAGCTAGAATAGAAGCGACTGTATTAAATAGTTTAGCAGCAATTTCTAAAGCAGAAATATGTAGTATTCTTCCAGATGTAAGCCCAACAACAGTTGAAGCTGTATTAGGGAAAATGGTTAGAGAAGGGAAAATACAAATAATTGGAAGTGGAAGGAACACAAGATATATTAGAAATAGATAGAAAAAATAAAGCTTTAATAATGAAGTATTAAGGCTTTATTTTTTATTTCAAACACATTGAGAATTACTACATTATATGATATAACATATTACAACAAGGAGTTGGTTTTATGAAAGTTGCAATAGGACAAGATAGTCATAGAATAGATTTTGAAAATAAAGAGAAGAAATTTGTACTTGGTGGAGTAGAATTTGAAGAGGAATATTCTTTACTTGGTAATAGTGATGCAGATGTTGTTTTGCATAGCATAACAAATGCAGTATCTGGAATTACATGTAAAAATATACTTGGAAAAGTATCTGATGAAATGTGTCAAAGAGGAATTACAAACAGCGAAGAATATTTAAAAGAAGCATTAAAGTATTTAAAAGAAAAAATTATTCATGTATCAATATCAATAGAATGTAAAATGCCAAAAATAACTCCTAAAATAGAAGAAATGAGAAAAAATATAGCAAGAATTTTAACCATATCAGAAAACTCAGTGGGAATAACAGCAACAACAGGAGAAGGATTAACCGAATTCGGAAAAGGAAATGGAATTTACGCAACTGCAATAATTACAGTAGAATAATTGATATAATTAAATACAAATCTTGTAGGGGCAGGTCTTGTGCCTGCCCAAGTGAATAATACAAAATTTGCTTTGCAAATTTTGATGTAGGGCGGGACCTGTGTCCGCCCTTTCTCTAACAAAAGAATATAACTACAAATAAACATAAAAACTATTAAAAAAAGAAAAAACATATGATAACATCCTTTTAGAAAATGAATTTAGTGTTCGGTAATTAGCATTTTTAAAATATAAAATTTACCAATCACCAAATGCAAAAAAACAAACGAAAGAAAGGATGAAGAAACAAATGCAAAAATTAAAACAAAATGCAAACGTTGTAGGGGTGAATTGCATTCGCCCGCACTTCGAAGGAATAACCAAAAAAAACAAAGAAAAAGGTATTACTTTAATTGCCTTAATAATCACAATAATAGTAATGCTAATATTAGTAGGAGTAACAATAAATGTTGCCCTAAATGGTGGCCTATTCCAAAAGGCAGAAACAGCAACAAAGCAAACACAAATAGAAGCAGAAAAAGAAGAATTATTATCAGCAGTAATAGCAACAATAGGAACAGACGGAGAATTAGTATTAGAAGATATAGAATTACCAGCAGAATGGGAAGAGTCAAACGGAGTATACACAAGTCCAAAAGGAAATACTTATACAGTAGATAAAAATGGAAAAATAACAGAAGGAGGGGCTAACTCAGGAGCAGGAAATAATACAAATACTCAAACTACTATATATGATGTAGCCTATACATGCGAATACACAGACAAAGATACGGGAGAGATTATAAATTACGCATATGTTATAAGGGAAAATAATAAAGTATATACTTTAGTATTCAATGAAGATTTCACGGGTTTTGCTGATAAAAACGAAGCAGCAGAATGTATAATAGGTAATAAGTCTAATTTTTCTTCGGACATCATGGCAGCATACCCTGACTTAAACTTCGAGACGGAGGTTAGGGAAGAAGTAGTACTATTTGATGGTTCTTTGTGGTTAGTTATTAGAATCGTAGATAATCAAGAAATATTATCAGATGGTAAAGATGACTTTATTAGAAATGATACAGTTGATATTTCTGGTATAGATTTTGATTCTATTCAATAAAGCAAATTAAATAAATAAAAAATGATATAATTTAAAAAAGTTATATCATTTTTTATTTTCTCCTCAAAAACACATTGAGAATTACCTTATTATATGATATAAATATTACAATAATATAGGAGGCAGTATATGAACCAAATATATATAAAAGCAAGAGCAAAAATAAATTTAACACTAGAAATATTAAATAAAAGAGAAGATAATTATCATAATTTAAAATCAATATTTCAAAAAATAAATTTATATGATGAAATATATATATACAAAATAGATACGGATGAATTTATATTAGATACAAATATAAGTGGCCTAGATGTTAAAGATAACATTATATATAAAGCATATGTAAAATTAAAAGAAAAATTTGATATTATTTCAGGTATAAAAGTAGTATTAAATAAAAGAATACCTATGCAGGCAGGACTAGCAGGTGGAAGCACAGATTGTGCAAGCTTTATATTAGGAATGGACAAGTTATTTGATTTAAATCTAACAGGAGAACAACTTGTTATTTTAGGTAAAAGTTTAGGTGCAGATGTTGTACCATGTTTATACAATAAAGCTGTTCTTGCAGAAGGAATAGGAGAAATTATTACTAAAATAGACACAAACTTTAAATACTATATTGTAGTTATTAAGCCAGAGCTATCTTGCAATACAGGAAAAATGTTTAAAAAATTAGATGAAAGAGATAAAATTTTAACAATAGATAATAGCAAAAATGTAGTAAAAGCTTTAGAAGATAATAATATTGAATTATTATCAAATAATTTATATAATACTTTTGAAGAAGTTTTAGATTTAAAACCAATAAAAGATGAACTTATAAAAAACAAAGCATTAGGAGCACTTCTTACTGGCTCAGGCTCATGTGTTTATGGTATATTTAAAAACAAACAAGATGCAAAATTTGCATATAACAATTTAAAAGATGAATACAAAACATATATATGTACTTCTTACAATTCTTTAAGGGAGGAAATATAGTGATAGAAAATAAAACAGTAACAGCAATAATATTAGTTGCAGGAAATAGTACAAGATTTGGACAAAACAGAAATAAAAATTTTGAACTTGTAAATGGTAAAAGTATATTATCATATAGCATAAATGCTTTTAATAAAAATAATTATGTTGACAATATAATTGTAGTTATAAAGCAAGATGATAAAGAAACAGTAGAACAAATAATAGATAAAGAAAATATAACTAAAAAAATAAATATTGTGCTTGGTGGAAATTCAAGACAAGAATCTGTATATAATGCCATAAAAAATACAATATCAGATATTGTAATAATACATGATGGCGCAAGACCTGCAATAAAACAAGAATATATAAATAATGCAATAGAAGAAATGAGTAATTTTAAAGGTGTTACAATAGGTGTAAAATCTAAAGACACAATAAAAATTACAGATGATAATGGAATCGTAATAAATACAACCAAAAGAAGTAACACATGGGTTATACAAACACCACAATGTTTTAATAGAGAGATATTATTAAATTTACACGAAAAATATAAAGATACAGAAGTAACAGATGATTGTATGCTTCTTGAAAAAGATGATTATAAAATTAAAATAATAGAGGGAGATTATACTAATATTAAGGTTACGACATATGAGGATATTAATATAATAAGAGAGTTTTTAGCATAATATAGAAAAATTGTAGGGGTCGATGCCACATCGACCCGTCTAAGGAGGAATAAAATGAAAAAAAGAATTGCAATATTTGGTTCTACTGGTTCAATTGGAACAAGTACTTTAAATATAGTTAGAAATAATCCAGAAATTTTTGAAGCTGTTACATTAGTTGCAGGAAATAATATAGAAAGATTAATAGAGCAGATAAATGAATTTAATCCTAAACATGTATATATCAAATCAGAAGAAAATAGCAAAATTTTAAAATCAAAATTTAAAGATTTAGATGTATATCATGGGGAACAAGGAATGAAAGACATATCTAATTTAGTAGATTACGATATAGCAGTATCTGCACTTGTTGGAATTGCAGGGTTAGAACCTACATATAATATGATAAAAAATGGTAAAACAGTAGCACTTGCAAATAAAGAAGTTTTAGTTGCAGGTGGAGAATTAATTATAAATACAGCAAAAGAAAAAAATGCTACATTACTTACTGTAGATAGTGAACATAGTGCAATAATGCAATGTTTAAATGGAGAAGAGAATAATCCAATAGACAAAATATTACTTACCGCTTCTGGAGGACCATTTTTTGATAAAGAAATAACAGATAATATAACAGTAGATGAGGCTCTAAATCATCCAACATGGAGCATGGGCAAAAAAGTAACAATAGATTCAGCTACAATGATGAATAAAGGATTTGAAGTAATAGAAGCAAAATGGTTATTTGATGTAGAACCAGAAAAAATACAAGTGGTTGTTCATAAAAAAAGTTTAGTACACTCAATGGTACAATTTGAAGATGGAACAATTATGGCAAATATTGGACCAAAATCTATGGAGATTCCAATAGCTTATGCATTAAACTATCCTAACAGATTAAAAAACAATCTGGAAAAATTAGATTTATTTGAGGTAAGAACTCTTGAATTTGAAAAACCAGATTTAGAAAAATTTAAGTGCTTAAAACTAGCTTTTGAAGCTATAAAAAAAGGTCATAGCTATCAAGTTGTATTAAATGCAGCAGACGAAGTATTAGTAAATGCATTTTTAGAAGAAAAAATAAAATATACAGATATACCAAATATAATGGAAAAAATGTTAGAAATGCATAAACCAGAAAAACTAGACACAATAGAAAAGATATTAGAATTGGACAGAAAAGTAAGAGAAGAGACAGAAAAAATAATAAATATGTAGGAGCAATCATATGGAAGATTTTATAGATATACATTTAAATGGACAATTAGAATTATATTTATCAAGAATTATTAATAAAAATGATTACGATATATTCTTAAGTGATATTATAGATGATGAATTTTGGAATTTTGCATATTTAAAAAATAACAATGTAGATTTTAAAAAAGTGTGGAAACAAATAAAAAATGAAATGTTAGATAACAATAGAAAACCATTGATATATATAACTTCATTAATTAATAACAAAAGTAAAGAAGAGTTAAATAAAAACAATATAAATCTTCTATATACAGATGTATGGATGACTATTGATAATTTAGAAAAATTTAAAGAATATAATAGCAAAATTGATTTTGATATATACAAAGTAGATAATGATTTAAAAGATAAATTTGTGCAAGCAGTTATGGATGGATTTTCAGGAGATAATCCAGAAGAACCATATGAAAGTTTATCTGAAGGTTATAGAGTAGCATTAGAAGAAAGTTTTAAAGAAAGTAGTAATACAGAGTATAAAGTTTTACATTATTTAGGTTTAAAAGATAATGAAGCAATAACTACAGCAACTGTTATATATTGCAAAGATAAAGCTGTAATATATAATATTACTACCAATAGAAAATATCAAAAAATGCGGAGCATGTAAAAAAACAATGTCATATATAATAAATGATTTAAGAAGAATTGGTATAAATCAAGTATGCCTTCAAACAGAAAGAGGATTTTATACAGAACAAGTGTATAAAAATATGGGATTTGAAGAAAAAATGGTAGGAGAGGCATATATAGAAAATTAATAGAATGGAGATTACAATGGAAAATAAAAATTTTGTAATTACAGAAGAAAATGTTAGTGAGTACTGCAAAAAGATAGGAAGCTGGATTAAAGAAAATATAGAAAATGCAAAAACAAATGGTGTTGTATTAGGGATGAGTAGTGGAGTAGACTGCAGCGTTGTTGCAAGACTATGCCAAAATGCTGGTATAAATACTCATTTAATACTTATGCCATATGGAAATGATATGACAAATTCAAAGAGTTATTCAGATGCAATGGAATTAATAAATAAATTTCACTTTGATTATCACGTATTTGATATAAAACCAGCAGTAGATGCGATTCAAATACCAAGCAATTCTGAAATTTTAAAAAATGCTAGCAAAACAAATATAGAACTTTCAAAAGCTAATATAAGACCGCGTATGCGTATGACATATTTATATCAGTATGCACAAATAAACAATCTTTTAGTTATAGGAACTAGCAATTTATCAGAACGCACAGTAGGATATTCTACAAAATGGGGAGACGGAGTTTCTGATTTAAATCCATTAGGAATGATTACAAAAAGAGAAGTATATATACTTGCAAAATATTTACAAGTTCCAGAGTGCATAATAAATAAAAAACCATCTGCAGACCTTTGGGAAGGACAAACAGACGAAGAAGAACTAGGTATAAAATATGAGCAAATAGATGAGTTTATTTTAAATGGAACATCTGGAGATGAACAAACAGATAATTTAATTAAAATTAAAAATGAAAGATCTATGCACAAAATAAACCCAATACCGATTTTTAATATATGATACAAAGAAAAAATACGAGGGGCGACTATCTATTAGCTGTGCGAAATGAAATGAGCTACAGATAATACATGCCCTGGAGGTAGTAGTCGCCCAAATGCTAATTACATTCTTTATTTAACAAATCTAAAATTTGTTTAAGAATATTAAAACTTGTTTCTAATTGAGATTCATTTAAATTTGTTACAGATTCTATTAGTTCAGTATCTATAATACTTTCTTTTCCTAATAAAATATAATCTGTAGATATATTTGCTTTTTGTGATAAGAAAATTATTTTTTCGACAGATAAACAATTTTCTCCACTTTCAACTGTACCTAAGTATTGAGGTGTGATACCGCAAAAAAATTGCAAATTCATTTTTCTTCATATTTAACTTATTTCTTATATCAGTTATTCTTTTACCAATTTCTTTCTTCATAAAGACTCCTTATTAAAATTTAATATATTTATAATTGTAATATGAACATTTTGTTACTAATTGAGTAACAAAAATACGAAATAATGAGTAATTAGTAAATCCATGTAGAAAAAGTGATTAAAACATGATATATTTTAAAATATTTGTTTAGAAAATAAAGGAGTAGATTACTAATGAGTAAAAATAAACTTATAAATATATTAATAGTTGAAGATGATATAGAAGATTGTAATATCATGAAAAACTATATAAATACTAGGGAAGATGTAAAATTAATAGGAATAGCAAACTCTACAACTAAAGCATTAGAATATATAAAAACACATGTTCCTGATGCAATTATATTAGACTTAGAATTAAATGATGGAGAGGGTTCTGGGTTAGAGATTTTAGAAGAAATAAAAAATACACAAACAGATATAAAACCAATAATTGTTATAACAACAAATATATCTTCAAAAACAGTATATACATATGCACATAAAAACGGAGCAGATTTAATATTTCATAAACTAAAAAACGATTATTCTCCAGAACTAGTAATAAAGAATATTTTGTTACTAAATAAAACTAGAGAAACGAATAGAATTACTAATAACGTAAAATGTGAAGAAACAATAAATGATTATAGAAATAGAATATCTGATAGAATAAATAGAGAATTGAACTTAGTAGGAATTAGTTCTCATCTAATAGGAAGAAAATATATACATGATGCAATAATGTATATATTAGAAAATAATCAAGACAAAGAAAATGTATTTTTATATTTAGCAAAAGCGTACAAGAAAGGAAATAGTACAATAGGACGCTCTATACAAACAGCAATTGAACATGCTTGGAGAAAATCTTCAATAGAAGACTTACAAAAATATTATACTGCAGCGGTAAATTATAATACAGGTGTACCAACTCCAACAGAATTAATTTACTACTATGTAGATAAAATTAAAAAGACAATGTAATAATTAATTAAATATCCTCAAATATTATAAATCACAATACTACTTAAAGAATTAGCTTTAAGTAGTATTTTTTTATTGTATAAGAAAATCGACTTTAAAAGTGCCCCGGCACAATATTTTTCCTTATACAATAAGAAAGGTTATGAAAAAATAAAATTCCTTAAACAAACAATGAATACACCTTTCTTATTAACATATCTGCTTTTAAAAAATGTTAATAGAAAGGGGGGATTTGTAATGTGGGATGAATTAATAGATTATATCAAAAAAATTTTAGGTGTATAAGCAAATTAAATACATAATAAAATACTGTTAACAAATTTAAATGTTAGCAGTATTTTTATTATAAAAAATGTAGGGGTCGGCGTCCTCGACGACCCGAAATAGAAATAATTATTAAATAGCATTTTTCGACAAAATTAGTAAAATAAAATTGTTAAAATAAAATTATGAGTAATAATTTATTAAAAAGAAAAGAGATAAGAATAAAAGAATATGATTATTGCCAAGAAGGAATGTATTTCATAACAATCTGCACAAGAGATAGAAAGTGTTTGTTAGGAAAAATATCAGAAGAGGATAAAATAGATTTATCTAAATACGGACAAGTTGTAGAAAAATATATGAAATCAATTAACAGTATATATGAAAATATTTGTATAAACAGTTATGTAATAATGCCAAATCATGTGCATATGATTTGCAATATAATATATAAAAACGGGTCGTCGAGGACGCCGACCCCTACAAATGAAACAATTCCATTTTTGATATCAACGCTAAAACGATTTACAAACAAAGAATGTAAAACTAAAATTTGGCAAAGAAATTATTATGAACATATAGTTAGAAATGAAAAGGAATATATTAAAATATTAGAATACATAAAAAATAATCCTTTGAACTGGAATGCTGATAAATATTTTAAATGATATGTAAATAAACGTAATTGAATTAAAATGTTGATTATAAACAGGTTATCTTATATAATGTAAAAAAATAAATGAAAGAAAGTGATATAATGAAATTTTCTTGGTATATATCTTTTATAAAATTATTATTTGTAAATTTTTGTATTATTTATACTTTTTTCAAGATAACTAATCAAAGAGTAGATAAAATAAGTTTGAAAATAGTATTAATATTTTTTAATATATTATTTGCGATGACTTATAGCATAGTAAGAAATTATTTAGAAATTTCACTTTTATACCCAATATACTATTTACTATATGCCTTTTTCCTTTCAATAGTTATAAATATAGATTTTTTGTATGTTGTAACTATTGTTATGATTTCAAGCTCGTTTTCAATAATTGCTATTGTTATTGCAAGTATAATCAGTTTTTTTCTAATGAAAATACTTTCTTTAGATATAATGGAATATAATATTATAGAATATAGTGTTATAGGTGTTATACAATTTAGTTTATTATATTATTTCTTTAAAATAAAACGCTTTAAGAATGGATTTTCTTTTTTTAAAAATGGAATTAATATGAGATTAATGAAAGTTATAGGAATATTAATAAGTTTAATTACTATTATTATAAGTATTGTAATAACAATAGAAGAAAATACATTAATTGAAAGAATACTTTTTATAGCAATTGCATTAGCAACAATATTTACTATTTATTGGATTAGATACAGCATCACCAAATACTACAAAGATAAAATGAAAGATAGAACAGTAGAAATTCAAGAAGAACAATTAAAAGAAAAAGACGAAATTATAAGCAATTTAAAGTTAGAATTGTCGAATGTATTAGAAATAAATCATAAATATAATCGTAGACTTTCTGCAATGGAAAGGGCAGTAGCAAATTTGGGAAACAAATTGAGTTTTAATGAGGAATTTGCAAATGAGTATTCTGATGTTTTGGATTCATTGCAAAATTTATCTAAAGAATATAAACAAGAATTTGATAATTATTATATTCTGCCCAAAACAAATATATTTAGTGTAGATAATTTATTAGAATATATGAAAATAGAAGCCCTTAAGAACAATATAGAATTTGAGCTTGAAATAAATTGTGAAATTTCTGAAATGGTACAAAAATATATATCTAAAAATAAGCTAGAAACATTACTTGGTGACCATATAACAGATGCAATTATTGCAATCAATTCAAGTGATAGTGCTAGCAGAAAAATTAAAGTTATAATGGGTAAAACAAAAGAGTTTTATCAAATACGTATATTAGATACAGGTATAGAGTTTGAAATAGAAACATTATTAAAACTTGGATTAGAACGTACAACAACACATAGGGATAGTGGTGGAACAGGTATAGGATTTATGACTACATTCGAAACTTTAAAAGAATGTAATGCAAGTTTAGTTATAGAAGAATATAACAACGAAAAAGATTATAAAAAGTCATTAAATATAATATTTGATGGGAAAAGTGAGTATAATATCAATTCCTATCGTGCTGAAAAAATTAAATTACAAAACAAAAATAATAGAATAAACATAAAAAAAGCTATTTGAAATAAAATAGCTTTTTGCATATGTAAATTAAAAAAGAATAAAATGTATTGGTGATAATTATGTTTGACTGCCATTACGATTTACTTACATATATATATATGAATATAAATAATTTGAGTGAAGTAAAAAAATACTGTAATAAAATTTTTCAAAATAACATTACAGGAGGAATCTTTAATTTATTTTATATGTCACCAGAAGAGATGAAAGAAGAATTAGGAATAAAAAAAGAAGAAATTAATATAATTAAAAATTTAGAATTAGTTAATAGAATAATAAAACAAAACGATATAATCCTAGAACATATAAAATATATTTATGGTATAGAAGGATTAGATTATTTAGAAGATTTAGAAGATATAGATATATTATATAATTTAGGAGTAAGAAGTGTAAACCCAGTATGGAACAATGATAATAAATTCGGAGGAGGAACAAAAGGAGATAAAGATAGGGGACTAACTAATGACGGAGAAAAACTTATCAAAAAGTTAGTATCAAAAAATATTGCAATAGATTTATCTCATTCAAATGACAAAACTTTTTATAACATAATAGAAGTATGTAAAGACTTAAAAATAAAAAATCAAAATCCAATTATTATTGCATCACATTCAAATGTACGAAACCTTTGCGATGTTTCTAGAAATTTAAGTGATGACCAAATAATAAATATAAAAGAATTAGATGGTGTTATTGGAATAGTAGGAGTAAAACAATTTTGCATAAAAGAAAGAAAATTTAATAACAATAGATGGAAATACTATAATGCATATGTCAATCATATAAAATATGTAAGAAATTTATTAGAAGGAGTGGAGAACATAGCAGTTTCTACAGATGATATGACTTATTACAATAATTTGTATTACAAACATTTTAATGTATTTAAACAAACTGAAATAAAAAAGGAGTTAGAGAATGAACTTTTAAAAAATAAATTTTCAAAAAACGAAATAGAAAAAATAATGTATATGAATTTTAGAAATAAAATTTTGGATAGGGTATAAAATTGTAATTTGTAGAATTGGTGGAAAAAGGAGTCAGGCTCCTTTTCCCTTAGATAAATTAAAGTTAATTATTGATTTTTATTTTTTCAAAGAACTTGTCCATTAAAGGAATTCTTACATCTAAAAAATCTTGTATTTGAGTATAATCATAGCCTGGTATATTATTCCAACGATTAGCTTCTTTCTTAAAAGAGTCTTCTGGAATTGTATTTTTAAATTCATTAAATAAATCCATAATATGTTCTTTTGTTAGAATATCTTTACGTAATTCTATGTATCTATTATATACTTCTTCAGGAAAATTATCTAAAGTTCTTTTCCATAGTTTACTACCATTTATAAAATTAGTTCTTGTATAATTAATTGTAGATAAACCATTATAATTAGTTCCCCAAGATGTATCTAAATCATATAGTGATGGATACCAAACATTACCATCATATGTAGCTAATAGCATATTTTTTCCTGCATTATCTTCTAAACTTGCAAATTCCATTAATATTAAATAGTTAATTGTAGCATCAAGATTTAAATATTGATGATAGTTATTTTTAAATTCATCGTCTGAGCTATTATTAACAAATTCTATTAATCTATTAAGTTTATCTAAGTCTGAAGCATCACCACGACCAACTTCTATATCCCATGGCCCATAAGTTGCAGGAGCCTTAAAGTGAACTGTTTCCTCCCAATTTTCACCTACAAAAACAATGTGATTTTTATTATTTTCATCCATATTAAACATCCAAGCATCTTTTGGTATGTTCCAAGTATATATTCCTAAAAATTCATCGTTTATATAAATTTCTACAGGAAAACCGTCTATTAAACCATTGTTAGGAGCAGTAGATAAAAGATTATATTTTTTTTGTATTTCTGAGGCTAATTGTGCGGTTACAATATTTCTAGAGTGAGTTTTATCAATCCAATTAGCTTTTAAACAATATTTGTTTTGTGCTCCCCAACCTAAATCGACTTCTTTTTTTTCTGTTAGCGAATAATCTTCATATAATTTTATAGTATAATTTTTCTTCTCATATGCAATACTTGAAGAACCCTGAATTTTTATAGAAGTATAAGCTTCGAAATCATTTATGCCATCTTCATATCTCAACAATATTTTTCTCTCATCTTCTTTAGTTAACATTTCTGATATGTTACCCAAAAAATAAATTTTTGGTATATCATATTTTGTAGAAGAATTAGAAATTTCAGAATTTGTAGGACTTAAAGTATCTTTAGTAGCGTTAAAAATAGAATTTTTAAAAAATATAAAAAGTATTATTACAAGTAAAACTAATGGTAGAATAATAAATAATGAATATTTAAATTTCTTCATAAGTACCCCTCCTTATTATTTGATTATTATATTACATAAAATAATCAAATAAAAGACTTTTTTAAAAATATAAAAGATAAATTGTATTATTTGTAGAATATTGTAAAAAAATTAGTGTTATATATTCCTATTCGTCCGAATTGCAAATTCTAGACATTTTATAATTCGTGTGATATAATACTTTTCGGTAAAAACAAACGAAAGAGGTAAGTGGAATGGGATTTTTTGATAAATTAAAATTAGGATTAGGAAAAACAAAAACTTCATTAAGTGATAAAATGAATAATGTATTTAGTAATTTTAGAAAAGTAGATGAAGAACTACTAGAAGAATTAGAAGAAATACTAATAATGTCTGATATAGGCGTTGATACATCAGTGCAAATAATAGGAGCTTTAAGAGAAAGAATAAAAAAAGAAAAAATACAAGATGAAGAAGGTGTAAAAAAAGCATTAAAAGAAGAAATGCAAAAAATATTAGATGAACAAGAAAATGGATTAGATTTATCAGGTAAACCAACAGTAATATTAGTTGTTGGAGTGAATGGAGTAGGAAAAACAACTTCTATTGGGAAAATTGCAAATAGGATAAAAAAAGAGGGAAAAGAAGTAATAATTGCAGCAGCAGATACATTTAGAGCAGCAGCTGTTGAACAAGTAGAAATATGGGCAAATAGAAGCAACTCAAAAATAGTAAAAAGAGATGAAGGAACAGACCCGGCATCTGTTGTATTTGAAGCAATTCAAGAATTGAAAAAACAAAATGCGGATGTATTAATATGTGATACAGCAGGAAGGTTGCATAATAAAAAATATTTAATGGACGAGCTTTTAAAAATAAGAAAAGTAATAGATAAAGAATTACCAGAAGCAAAAAAAGAAGTATTATTAGTTCTAGATGCAACAACAGGACAAAATGCAATTTCGCAAGTAAAAGCATTTAAAGAAACAGTAGACCTTACAGGACTTGTGCTTACAAAACTAGATGGAACAGCAAAAGGCGGAGTTGTAATAGGAATAGTTTCAGAAAATAAAATACCAGTAAAATTTATAGGAGTTGGAGAACAAATAGACGATATGGAAATTTTCAATTCAGAAGATTTTGTAAATGCAATAATTTAAAACAATAATGCTGATTAGCAAAAATGTAGGGGCGACTAGTAGTCGCCCGCCAATATTGTAGGTGAAATTGATTATGAACTTATTATACAAGGAGGAGTATTATGAAAAATAATAAAAAAAGAGTAATTTTAGTAATTTTGTTTTTGACTATCTTTGCGATTTATTTAGCAATCACTTTAAGAGGTGAATATTTACAAACTTTACAAATTGGAGAAGAATATATAAGTGTGTTTGAGCAAAATGTAAAATACAAGATAGGGATTGCATTAGTAAATTTTTTAATATTATATATATCTACATATATAACAAATAGATTTATAAAAAGAGGACTAAAAAAGTTTTTTGATGAAGATAAAAAGCAAATGCCAAAACTTCCAAATAAATCAATAAGTTTAATATTTGGTGTAATAGTTAGTATTATAACTTCAAAATTAATAACAGAAAAAGCAATGCTTGCCTTAAATACTGCTTGGTTTGGGGTTAATGATCCGATTTTTAATTTAGATATAGGATATTATATGTTTCAAAAACCACTTATAGAGTCTATGCTATTATACTTTATAGTTTTAATGGCAATATATTCAGTATATGTGGCGCTATATTATATAATTACTTTTAATGTTTATTTTGATAAAGGAATAGATGCCACAACATTAAAGAAAAATACTTTTATAAAACATATAATTACAAATATTGTACTAATAATAATTGCAATATCTTTAATTACAATTATAAATGTACAAGATATAGTTTTTGGAGAATTTTTAAATCTACCTAACAATATAAAATTAAATGGAGCAGGATTAGTAGATACTACGATTAGAACATGGGGATATAGAATATTTGCAGCTATTATTTTAATTTGTTCAGTTATAGCAATACATAATTTTAAAAAAGAAAAGTTTAAAAAGGTAATGATTGCATTATGTGGCATACCAGTGTATCTAGTTTTATTATTTATAGTAATGCTAGGATTTGATTTAATATATGTAAACAACAACGAGTTAGATAAGGAGAAAAAATATATAGAATATAATATATCATATACAAAAAATGCATACGATATAAATATTGATGAAATACAAATACAAAATAGCGGAACAATAAAAGCAGAAGATATATCAGATAATCAAGAAGTAATAAATAATATAAATCTTGTAAACAATGACATAGTATTAGAAACATTATCTGAGTATCAAACAAATTCAGGATATTATTCATATAAAACTACTAAACCAGGATTATATGAAATAGAAGATAAAGAACAATTAGTTAATATAAGTCCTAGAGAAATTGTAAGTAATGATACAAGAACATATAATAATAAAACATTTGAATATACACATGGATATGGAACTATAATAACTTCTGCAACTAAAGTAGATGAAAATGGAAATTTAGAATATATACAAAGTGAATTTTCAAATGAAGATAATAAAATAGAAATAAAAGAACCAAGAATATATTTTGGATTAGAAACCAATGACCCAATTATAACTAACGCTAAAAACAAACAAGAATTTGATTATCCGTTAACTAGTACAACAAGTAGTACAAACGCATATAATGGAGAAGCGGGACTAAAACTTAATTTTATAGATAGATTAATACTTGGAATAAAACAAGGTAATTTAGGAATAGCCTTTTCTGGAAATATTACAAAGGATAGCAAAATAATTACAACAAGAAATATAATACAAAGAGCAAAAACAATAATGCCATATCTAAAATATGATAAAGAACCATACATGGTTATAACAGATGAAGGAAAATTAATGTGGGTATTAGATGCATATACTACATCAAATAACTATCCATATTCTCAAGAAACAATAATAGAATATGAAGGTATAAAAGAAAAAATAAATTATATTAGAAATTCTGTAAAAATTTTAATCGATCCATATAATGGAACTACAACATTTTATATAGTAGATAAAACTGATCCTATAGTAACTGCATATAAAAATATATATCCAGAATTATTTAAAAGTGCAGAGGAAATGCCAAATGATGTAGCTAAGCATATTGTATATTCTAAGTATTTATATGATATACAAGCAAAAATGTTAGAAAAATATCATAACGTACAAGCAGAAGTTTTATATAGACAAGATGATATTTGGGATAGAGCAAAAGAAAACACAACAAGAACTACAAGTAGCTCAACAGGAACGTATATAGATTCATATTATACACAGGTAAAAACAGTTGATAATAATTCTTCTGTTTTAGGATTGGTAGTACCATATACTATAGCAGAAAAGCAAAATATAATATCATATCTAGTTGGAACTTATGATGAACAAAACAATAAAAAATTAACGCTATATAAATTTAAAACAGAGAATGCAATACTTGGAACAACACAATTAGATACACTTGTTGAGCAAGATGAAACAATTTCAAAAGAGTTAAATGCGTTAAACATAACAGGAACAAGAATAGAAAAAAATATAATAGTAGTTCCTATAAATAATACACTTTTATATGTAGAACCAATTTACCAAGTAATGTTAAATGATGAAACACAAGTTCCTTTACTAAAAAAAGTAGTAGTAGCATCAGGAAATAAAGTAGCAATTGGAAATGACATAAAAGAAGCTATAGCGAACTTGTTATCTCAAGAAGCAATAGACATAGAGATAGTAAGCGAAAATAAAGATGAATTAATTGAGCAAATAATAAATGCAAATAAAAACCTAGAACAATCAAATGTAAGTAACAACTGGGAAATGATAGGAAAAGACATGGCAAAATTACAAGAATTAATAGAAGAATTAGAAAAAATAGTAGAACAAGAAAATTTAGAAGAACAAGAAGAATTAGAAACTGACCAAAATGTAGAGGAAAGAAATACAATTTAAAATGAATTATTTATAAGGGTGTTGCGTATAATAATATCAAAATATTTTCCAACACATCACAAAAGTCAAGAGTGTTGGAAAATATTTTCCAGCACTCTTGACTTTAAGACGATTGTATTTTATAATAAATATGAGGTGAATAGAATGATACAAAGACCAGAATATTTAAACCAATTAATAAAATTTAAAGATAAAAATTTAATAAAAATTGTAACTGGAATTAGAAGATGTGGCAAATCAACATTATTTAAATTGTTTGTAGATTATTTAAAAAATAATGGGATTTCAGAAAATCAAATCATACAAATAAATCTTGAAAATCCAGAAATTCAATTTGATGATTATTTGGAACTATATAATTATATTAAAAATAAATTAAACAAAGATAAAATGAATTATGTTTTTATAGATGAAGTGCAAAATGTTAAAGAGTTTCAAAAAGCTGTTGATGGACTATTTATAAAAGAAAATGTTGATATATATATAACTGGGTCAAATGCATATCTATTGTCAGGAGAATTAGCAACGTTATTATCCGGCAGATATATAGAAGTAAAAATGCTACCATTGTCATTCAAAGAATACATGTCTGCTTTTAATGAAAATTCAGATAAACAAGAAAATTTACTACAATATTTAAAATATGGATCATTTCCTCAAACACTAGAACTATTCAAAGTAGATCCAGACATGGTAAACAGTTATTTGGATGGAGTATTTTCTACTGTAGTTTATAAAGATATAATGGCCAGAAATAATGTAAGTAACAAGCTCATACTAGAAAGTATAATAAAATATATTTTTGATAATATTGGAAGTCCAATAACTACAAAAAAAATAAGTGATACATTAACAAGTATGAATAGGGCAACAAGCAATCATACAGTAGAAAATTATATAGCAGCATTTTTAGATGCATTTTTATTATATAAAATAGATAGATTTGATATAAAAGGAAAAAATGTTTTGGCAAGTGGATATAAATATTATTGCGTAGATACGGGATTTAGAAACTATTTGTTAGGAAAAAAAGCAGGTCAAGATATGGGACATATTTTAGAAAATATAGTTTATCTTGAATTATTACGAAGAGGATATAAAGTATATACAGGAAAAATTGATGAATTAGAAATAGACTTTGTTGCAGAAAATAAAAATGGATTAGTTTATTATCAAGTAGCTTTGACAGCAAGAGAAGAAGAAACACTAAACAGAGAATTAAGACCTCTAAAAAAGACAGGAGATTTTTATCCTAAATATTTAATAACAATGGATAGAGATTTGGAAACAGATTATTCGGGAATAACAAAAATAAATTTAATAGATTGGCTGCTAGAGAAATAAAAAAATGCATACAAAACAAAAAAACACCCAAAATAAGAATGGGTGTTTTTTATGTTGTATAAAAAAATTAATAAACAAATAGATAAATTAATTAAAATATTAGAAAAAGCAAATGTGGTAGAACTTTCATATATATTAGGAAATAAAAAAGAAATTTTAAAAAGAAATATAATTGCCGGAATAGCAAGAGGAGTTGGGATTGGAATAGGAATAACAATAATAACTGCAATTATAATTTACTTATTAAGAAAATTAATAATGCTAAACATACCTATAATAGGAGACTACATTGCAGATATAGTACAAATTGTGGAAAACAATAGGTAAAATATTACAAATACATTACAACATTACAATTATATTACAAAACAAACAATAATATTGACAGATAAAAACATATAAATTAAAATAAACATAAAAGAAAAGAATTTGTAGAAAATACAAATGAAAATGTAATTGGCATTTGGAATTTAGCATTTGGCAATTGGTATTTGGAAATCTAAATGAAAAAATTAATTTCAAACAATGTAGGGGTCGCTGCCTACAGCGACCCGCAAAATTTTACAAAAATCCAACAACCAAACGCAAAACGCCAAATGCAAACACAAAAAACAAAGGAGGAACAAAATGTTAAACAAAGAAAAACAAAATGCAAACGCTGTAGGGGCGAACTGTGTTCGTCCGCACTTCGAAGAAATGGCCCAAAACAACCAAAAAGGTATAACTTTGATAGCCTTAATTATCACAATCATAGTAATGCTAATATTAGTAGGAGTAACAATAAATGTTGTCCTAAATGGAGGATTATTTACAAAAGCACAACAAGCTTCAGAAGAAATGCAAGTAGAAGCAGAAAAAGAAGAATTATTATCAGCAATAGTAGCAGCAATAGGAACAGATGCAAAGGTGGATTTTGATTATTTGGATGATAATTTACCAACAGGATGGTCTAAAGTATCAGAAAAAACATACAAAAGCCCAAAACAAAAT
>JAFQIK010000032.1 GCA_017397545.1 Clostridia bacterium | reverse complement strand
ATGTAGCTCTTTTTAAATCTTTTTGTTTTAACATTAAATATTCCACCTTTCTAGTTTGTTTAAATTTTACATATTTATACATTTAAGGTGAAATATTCGTTTACAAACTTTTAAGGTGATCTTATCATAAATTAACTACACAAATATATTTACAATTATTGACATATAATAAAATATAAGCTATAATAAATATAGCTTAAGCAATGAAACTGTACATATATGTAACCTCCTTCCTGCTACTAAGCAAGTAGGCATAAATAGTATAAAACAAGGAGAGAAAAATGTCAATAATTACCAATAATACTTATCTCTTTATTATTTAAATATTCCAAAAATCCACTATCTGTTTTAAAATTAAATTTTATTTTATAACTACATAGCTCTTGAGTTTTTTTATTAAATTTTTTATTTATTTCATTTAAACCATATTTTCCGATCACCAATAATAGGATAACCAATATGTGCAAGATGTGCACGTATTTGATGAGTTCTGCCTGTATGAAGTATTACATCTAAAACAGAAGTATTGTTTTTATAATCTTCATACAATACTTTATACGAAGTAACAATTTTTTGATATCCTTTTTTAGGTTCATCATTAATATAAACTAAAGATTTTTTACTATCTTTAAAAAGATATGCAGTTAAAGTTTGTTGTTTTAATTCAGGTATTCCATAAACTGTACATTTATAATGTTTTTCTATTTCCATATTTTTAAATTTATCTAATAAAATATTTAAAGCGTTTTCATTTTTAGCGAAAACCACTAAACCAGTAGTATTTCTATCTAACCTATGGCATGGAGCAGGAAATTCTACTGAAGAAAAATGTTCTAATAGTAATTTTGTTAAAGTAGTTTCTTGATGTTTATTAGATACAACTTCAATGCCTGCAGGTTTATTAACAACCAAAATATTATTATCTTCAAAAATAATATCTAAATTAAAAGATTTATATAAGAATTCATCATTAATAAAAACTGTAATTTCATCATTTTCGTATACCGTACAGTTTTCACTAATTTTTACATTATTAATTCTAATATCTTTTTTTCTTAAAGCTTTGTAAATTGTATTAATAGTAAGACCATTAAAATTATCTAATAAAAAAGTATTTAATTTCTTTCCATCATATTTTTTAGTTACTACAATCTTTTTCATAATAATAATTATACAATAAAATTAAAAATAATCAAGAGGAGGTGTGATGTGGGATGTGTGAGGTGTGATTTTAGAGACAGATTTTGAAGAATTTATTTTAATTTCACACTTCCCACCTCGCACTTCACACTTCAATATAAATTTTAATTTACATCATTAAACATAAAAGAGTTGAATTAACAAATTTTTATTGATATAATTTAAAACATACATAACACTAAAGTAAAGGAAGTAAAAATGGAAAAACAAAAGAACAATATAAAACCTAATATAAGAGATAAGAAAAACAATGCAAGATTATATCCAATATATAAAATGTTTTCATGGGATTTAATATTTTATTATGCAATTGCATTTGTATTTTTAGTACAAACCAAAGGCTTAAGTGTGGCTGAAGTAATGCTTACAGATGCTTTGTATCCAATTTTTAAAGTGATTTTGCAAATACCAGCATTAGCAGTAATAGATAAAAAAGGTAAAAAGAAAAGTCTTATTATAGGAAATTTAGCCTTAGGGCTGTATTTAATATTAATAATATTATCTAAAAATATAATTCATGTAGCCATAGCTGGGATCATTTCTGCATTTGCATTTGCAATAAAGAATGTAGCAGAACCAAATTTATTATATGATTCTGTTACACAAAGAAAAGGTAAAGGAATGTATGCTAAATTAGATGAGTTAGGTGCAAGAAATTACTATTATTTAGATGGAATAACATCAATATTTACAGGATTTTTATTTGTTGTTAATGGATATCTTCCAATAATAGTATCATTAATATTTGTAACAATATCTATAGCTTTAACTACATGTTTTAAAGAAATATATCCTATTAATAAAGAAAAAACTAAGACTATGGTTGCAAGAATACAAGAATATAAAGAAGAAATTAAAACTTCATTTAAATTTATTTTCCAGTCTAAGCGTTTGCAAGCTATTATGCTATTTGCTTTTGTTTTTGAAGGAATAGTATATGCATCGTATACATTAAGAGAAGGATTGCTTAATGAGATGAAAGTTGGAGCCCAGTATTTTGCAATAATTATATCTACACTAACAATTGTTTCAGGGATGTTTGTTGCATTGCAAGATATAATAGATAAAAAATTTAAAAATAAAGCGTTAACAGTTATGGCAGTAGTATATTTATTTAGTTTTATATTAATAGGAATATGTGCAGATTTTATAAATAATTGGTGGATATCACTAATACTATGTTTAGTGTTATTTGCATTGCAATATGCAATTCAATCACCACACCATGTATTACTTGCAAAATATTTAAAAAGTTTTGCAAGTGCTAAAATGAGAGTAAAAATTGATTCTGCATTTAATTTAGTAAAAAGTATTTCTGAATTTGGAATAGCAATGATAGCAAGTGCTTTATTAAGTAAAAATTCGGCAAAAAGTACATTTCTAATTTTAGGAATAGTTTTCTTTATTGTAATGACATTTGTATTACAATGGATGAAACCTAGATTTGGATTAAAAGCAGAAGAATATAACGAAAAAGATATTAAGTTTAAAGAGTACAAAAAATAATTGTTGCAATTTAAAATATATTGTGCTACAATATAAAAGTCGAATTAATTTGGAGGTAATAAAAGTGGATATATTAAAAAATGTTGTAACTATAGTTTATGTAATAAATTGTTTAGTATTAATAGTAATTTGTTTAATGCAATCAAAAGATGATGAAGGAGCATCTGGTGCAATAGTAGGTGGAAGTTCATCAAGCTTTTACGAGAAAAATAAAGGAAGAACAAGAGAAGGAAAATTAAAAAGATGGACAATAATACTTGCAATAGTATTTGTTCTACTTACACTTGTTTTAGGAATTTTATATATGCTATAAAAAAATTGACCCAAGAGGTCAATTTTTTATAGTGTAGGGGCAGGGTTCCATCCCTGCCCAAAATATTCATATAATTAAATGCAAACGTTGTAGGGGTCGCTGCCCACAGCGACCCGCAAAAAACAAAATTAGATGAAAACACTGTAGGGGCGGGTCTCCGTGCCCGCCCATTCTACAGAGGATTGCTAAAATATAAATTAAGCTAAAATATTAATTTTTGAAACAAAGGTCTTACGACCTGTTGGTTGTCAAAAATTAATTATTTTAGCTTTTAACATTTTAAAGAAAAATTAAAATTTTTCTTTAAATCGATATGGTGCTATGATAATTTGACTATTCATTCGAAACATAAATTTTAGGAAAAATTTAAAAATGTAGAGAAAACTAGGGGCGACCATTGGTCATCCGCACTTCGTAGCCATTTCTTAAATATTACAAATACATTACATTTATATTACAAAACAAATAAAATATTGATTTAAGAAAAAGTATAACTTATAATAAACATAAAAGAAAAGAATTTGTAAAAAATACAAATGAAATGTAAGTGGCATTTAGAATTTGGAAACCTAATGAAAAATTAATTGCAAACAATGTAGGGGTCGATGCCTACATCGAACCGCAAATATAAATTTCACAAAAATCCAATAGCGAAATGCCAAATGCAAACACAAAAAACAAAGGAGGAAAAAAGATGTTAAAAAAACAAAACGGTATTACTTTAATTGCCTTAATAATCACAGTCATAGTAATGCTAATACTAGTAGGAGTAACAATAAATGTTGCCCTAAATGGAGGATTATTTGAAAAGGCAGAATATGCATCAGAGCAAATGCAAATAAAAGCGGAGGAAGAAGAATTATTATCAGCAATAGTAGCAGCAATAGGAACAGATGGAAAGATAGATTTTAATTATTTAGATAATAATTTACCAACAAGATGGTCTAAAGTAGAAGAAAAAACATATAAAAGTCCAAAAGATAATATTTATGAAGTAGACGCAAATGGAAAAATAACATATAAAGGAAAGAATACAGGTGGAGGAAATACACCAGTAGCATTTACTTGGGCAAGTGTAAATTTAGGGAATGTAGATACAAGCGCAGAATATAAAGGATATATTGAACCATTAGATATGACAGTAATAGTAAGCTTTACAGAAGATGGAAGAGTACTAATGCATGAAGGTGGAGAAACAATAGAAATAGATGCAAAAGATGAAGAAAATATAGATGAAGAAAGTGGAAACTTAAGTTTTTCACTTGAATTAATAAAAGGAACTACTAGTAATATAACAGTAAAAATGAATGGAAATAATATAGACGCAGAGATACAAGGACTTGGAACAATACCATATGTAAAACAAGGAAAAACAATATATTCAAATGAAGAAGTATTAAAAATGTTAGGAATAACAAATTTTACAGGAACATATAACGGAACATGGACAGTATTAGAGAGTGGAGCAGATGGAAACCCAATAAAATTAGTATCAACATCAGCAGTTTCAAATTATACATTAGGACATGACGACCCAAGAGCAATTGAAGCAATATCAATAGTAGGAACTGAACCAACAAGTGAAGAAAAATTAGAAAGAAGTATATGGTCATATAAAAATGT
>JAFQIK010000031.1 GCA_017397545.1 Clostridia bacterium | reverse complement strand
GTACGTTTGTACATCGAGCATTTTTGCAATTAATGAAAATGTGCGAGATGCCGCTTTTCATTCGTTTTATTCTAAAAATCCTTTATAATGTCTCATTACCAATCTAGATTCTAATTGTTGAACTGTTTCTAATGCAACACCTACTACGATAAGTATAGATGTTCCTCCAAATGCAATATTTAGTCCTGTAAAGCTCATAAGCATTGGAAGTATTGCAATTACACTTAAGAATAATCCTCCAAATAGTGTTAATTTACTCATTATATTTGATAAATATTCTGTTGTTGGTTTACCAGCTCTAATACCTGGTATAAATCCACCATTTTTCTTTATATTGTTTGATACTTCTGCTGGATTAAATGTTGCATATGTATAAAAATATGTAAATCCTAGTATCAATAATAGGTAAACAATAGCGTTTGCAATTGTATATCCTATTCCAAATTGTGATGTTGATGTTGCCATTGAGAATTTATATATTGTAGCCCAGAATCCTGTTTCAGCTGCAATATTTGCATTAAACATTTGTATAATCATTGCTGGGAATGTCATAAATGATGACGCAAATATTACTGGTATTACTCCTGCCATTGCAAGTTTTAATGGTATATGAGTATTTTGTCCACCATACATTTTTCTACCTACAACTTTTTTTGCATATTGTACTGGAACTCTTCTTTCAGCTTCTTGTACAAATACAACACCAGCTACTAATATTATAGCTCCTATTATTATTCCCAAAGAAATTAGTAATCCAGTTGTACTAAATCCAGCTGTTGTAAATATTAAATTATATATTGTTGTTACAACAGATGGAAGTGAAGATATAATACCTACAAAGATAATTACAGAAATACCATTTCCAATACCTTTATTGGTAATTTGTTCTCCAAGCCACATTAAAAGTGCAGTACCTGCAACTAAAGATAATACTATTAATGCTCCTGTTGCAAACCCTGGATTTATAAATACTCCATATGCTGAGTATGTACCGCTATATGACATATATATACCTATTGCTTCTACTAGTGCTAAAACTAATGTAAGCATTTTTGTATATTTATTTATTTTAGCTTTACCTTCTTCTCCTCCTTCTTTAAGAAGTTTTTCTAAAGAAGGTATTACCATTCCTAGTAATTGTATTACAATTGATGCTGTAATATATGGGCTTATTGACATTGCAAATATAGAAAATCTTGAGAAAGCTCCTCCTGATATTATATCAATAAGTCCTGATAAACTTGTAGTTGCTTCAGATGTTAATTTACTTAAAGCTAATGTATCTATACCTGGAACTGTTATATAGCACCCTAATCTAAATAATACTATTAACAATAAAGTGTATAATATTCTTTTTCTTACATCTGGTGTTTTAAAAGCATTTTTTAATGTTTTAAACAACTAAATCACCTCTGCTTTTCCACCAACTGCTTCTATTTTTTCTTTAGCAGCTTTTGTAAATCTTGTTGCTTGTACTGTTAATTTTTTATCTAAATTTCCAGTAGCTAAAACAACGATACCATCATTAGCTTTTGATATGATTCCATCTGCAATTAAACTTTCTGCAGTAACTACTTCTGATTTACTTTTATTAAGCATTGTTAAAGTTACTTCTGTGTAGTTTGCAGCATAGATATTTTTAAATCCTCTTTTTGGCAATCTTCTATATAATGGTGTTTGACCACCTTCAAATCCACGTCTAACTCCACCGCCAGATCTAGCTTTTTGTCCTTTATGTCCTCTTCCTGATGTTTTACCAAGTCCTGAACCCATTCCACGTCCTACTCTTCTTCTTGTAACTTTTTCTTGGCTTGCTTTTATATTTCCTAGTTCCATTTCTTTTTCCCTCCTTCAAAACTCGAAGAGTTTTGTACTATTAACTATTCACTCTTCACTCTTCACTATTCATTTTCTTCTGGGCGCAGTTTGGTATTCCTCACAGGTATTCCTTACCGACAACGCCCCTACCTCTTTTATAATTCATTCCTGCGGATCGATGTGGGCATCGACCCCTACATATTTTATTTCGTTTTATATTTGCGGGTCGCCCAGGAGTGCGACCCCTACACCTTTTGCAATTAATCTTTATTTTCGCGGACGAGCGATGCTCGCCCCTACATTTTTTGCAATCAGGTTTGCATCTGTTTTACATTACTTCTTCTACTTTTTTTCCTCTTTTTTTAGCTATTTCTTCAGCTGTTGCCATATTTTCTAAAGCATTCATTGTAGCATATCCTACGTTTCTTGGATTGTTTGTTCCAATTACTTTAGTTTTAATATCTCTATATCCAGCAAGTTCAAGTATTGGTCTTACACTTCCACCTGCAATTAATCCAGAACCTTCTGCACCTGGTTTTAATAAAACACTTGCAGCTCCAAATGTTCCTACAAATTCATGTGGTATTGTAGTTCCAACGATTGGAACTTCTATTAAATTCTTTTTAGCATCTTCTATAGCCTTTTTAATTGCATCTGGTACTTCAGCAGCTTTTCCATTTCCTATTCCAACATGACCGTTTTCGTCACCAACAACTACAACAGCACTAAATCTGAAATTTCTACCACCTTTAACAACTTTTGCAACTCTATTAATGGCTACTACTTTTTCTTTTAATTCCATTACTTCGTTTTCCATATTTATAAAGTTTCCTCCTTCAAAACTCGAAGAGTTTTGTACTATTAACTATTCACTCTTCACTATTAATTGTTTTTCGGGTCGACAGAGTCGTCGACCCCTACATTTTACTCTTCACTAGTATTTTACTTTTCTGCGGGTCGCCCAGGAGTGCGACCCCTACAGATTTGCATTTCACTGTTTTTACTAGAATTTTAATCCAGCTTCTCTTGCAGCTTCTGCAAGTTCTTTTACTATTCCGTGGTATATATATCCACCTCTGTCGTAAACAACAGTTTCGATATTTTTTTCTATTGCTCTTTTTGCAATTAAAGTTCCTACTTCTCTTGCAGCTTCTTTATTAGATTTTTTAGTTTTAATTTCTTTATCTAAAGTAGAAGCAGAAGCTAAAGTAATTCCTTTAGTATCATCTATTACTTGAACAGATATATTTTTATTACTTCTAAAAACACATAATCTTGGACATTCAGCTGTTCCACTGATTTTTGTACGTACTCTTCTATGTCTTCTTTCTCTTTCTAATTTTCTATTTGTTTTAGTAATCATTTAAGAAAATCTCCTTTCTATATATTTCGTGATTCCATATTACGGGTCGATGTGGGCATCGACCCCTACATTTTTCATCATTAATTTTAAAACAAAGCAAAAGTGGTATATTGCTAGGAAAGCAAGTAAAAATTATTGAAACTATACGCTGTATGTTGAAATAATTTTTACGCAGCTTGACAACGCAAGATGCCGCTTTTCATTTGTTTTAGTTTACTTTCCTGTCTTACCTTCTTTTCTTCTAATACGCTCATCAGCATATTTAATACCTTTACCTCTATAAACTTCAAGTGGTCTTTTGCTTCTTATTTCTGCAGCTTTTTGACCTACTAACTCTTTATCTATACCTCTTACTATAATTTGGTTAGCATTAGGTACTTCATATGTTATTCCTTCTGGTTCTTCCATATTTACTGGGTGTGAATATCCAAGTGTTAAAACTAATGTTTTTCCTTGTTTTGCTGCTCTATATCCTACACCATTTATTTCTAATGTTTTAGTAAATTCTTTAGAAACACCTTCAATCATATTGCTGATTAATGTTCTTGTTAATCCGTGTAAACTTCTATTTTCTTTTTGGTCGTTTGGTCTTGTAACTGTTATAACGCCATTTTCTAATTTTACACTTATGTTATTATGAATTTCTCTTTCTAAAGTTCCTTTAGGTCCTTTTACAGTAATTTTTTGTCCATCTAATGTTGCTTCTACGCCTTCTGGTACTGTAATTGGTTTATTTCCTATTCTTGACATTTTTATTTCTCCCTTCTTGAAATATTTTCATTCTTTACTTTTAATTGTTCATTCTTGCATACGCAAGTTCGATTACCAAATATATGCTAATACTTCTCCACCTACACCAGCTGCTCTTGCTTGTTTATCTGTCATTATTCCTTTAGATGTAGAAATTAAAGCTATTCCTAAACCATTTAATACTTTTGGAAGTTCATCCTTAGCTGCATATATTCTTAATCCTGGTTTGCTTATTCTTTTTAATCCAGAAATTACTTTTTTACCTTTTTCTGTATATTTTAGGCTTACTCTAATAATTCCTTGGTTGTCATTTTCTATTTCTTCAAATGCTTTAATATATCCTTCATTAAATAATATCTCTGCTATTGATTTTTTCATTTTTGATGCTGGGATATCTACTGTTTTAAATTTTGCACTATTTGCATTTCTTATTCTTGTTAGCATATCTGCTATTGGATCAGTAGTATTCATTTAAAATTTCCTCCTTTTCTTTTCTTATGAAGTGAGATGTGAGAAATGAGAATGGAATCTCTTATTTTACATCTAACTTCTTTTTATTTTATAAGGATTTTGATGTTTTAGCTTCTCACCTCTAACATCTCACCTCTCACCTCTTATATTACCAACTTGCTTTTTTTACACCTGGAATTTCACCTTTATGTGCTAATTCTCTAAAGCATATACGGCAAATTCCAAATTTTCTAATATATCCGTGTGGTCTTCCACATAATTTACATCTATTATATTCTCTAGTTTTATATTTTTGTGGTCTTTGTTGTTTAACAATCATTGCTTTTTTAGCCATAATTCTTATTTTCCTCCTTTTTTAATGTAATAATCTACATTTATTGAATAAATCAAAAGTGGTAGATTACTAGGCAAATTTTAAAATAAATACCGGAGGCGTGCTTCTGCACGTTGAGGATTTTATTTTAAAATTTAACAACGTAAGATGCCGCTTTTCATTTATTCTAAACTCTAAAAGGCATTCCTAATAATGTCAATAGTTCTCTAGCTTCTTCGTCTGTCTTAGCTGTTGTTACAAATATAATATCCATACCTCTTAATTTATCAATTTTATCATATTCAATTTCTGGGAATATTAATTGTTCTTTTATTCCTAATGAATAATTACCTTTTCCATCAAATGAATTTTTTGAAAGTCCTCTAAAATCTCTAACTCTAGGTAATGCAACATTAAATAATTTGCAAGCAAAATCATACATTTTTCCTGCTCTTAATGTAACTTTACAACCAACATTTACACCTTCTCTTAATTTGAAAGCAGCTATTGATTTTTTAGCTTTTGTTACTATTGGTTTTTGACCTGTTATTTGTGTTAAATCTGATATAGCATTATCTAAACTTTTTGGATTATCTTTTACATCTCCTAAACCAATATTTATAACTATTTTTTCTAATTTAGGAACTTGCATAACTGATTTATATTCAAATTTTTTCATTAATGCAGGTACTACTTCTTTTTCGTATTGTTCTCTTAATTTTTCCATTAATAGTTTTCTCCTTCCTATTTTTTATCGGGTCTCTGTGGACAGTGCCCCCTACATTTCTTAATGTAGGTTTATGTTTTCTTCTATTTTATTTTAGCTCCGCATTTTTTACAAACGCGAATTTTTTCTTTTCCTTCTTTTATCATTCCTACTCTTGTAGCTTTATTGCATTTTGGGCAAACAACGTTTACTTTGCTGCTATGTATACTACATTCAACAGATATAATTCCGCCTTCTTCACCTTGTTTTCTAGGTTTAACGTGTTTTTTTCTTACATTTACACCTTTTACTATTACTTTTTGTAATTTTGGAATTATTTCTAATACTTCTCCTGTTTTACCTTTATCGTTTCCTGATAAAACTTGAACTGTATCACCTTTTTTTATTTTCATTTAAGGTCTTCCTCCTTTTTTTATTATTTTGTTATGAAACAAATCAAAATTAGTATTATGTGCATTTTCAGATATTACAAAAAGCGGAGGCGTACAAAAGTACGTTGAGCATTTTTGTAATTGATGAAAATGTGCAGAATGCTGATTTTCATTTGTTTCTCTATAAAACTTCTGGGGCTAAAGATAGTATTTTCATATAATCTTTATCTCTCAACTCTCTAGCTATAGGTCCAAATATACGTGTTCCTTTTGGGTTTTTATCTTCACGTATAATTACTGCTGCATTTTCATCAAATCTTACATAAGAACCATCTGGTCTTCTAATTGGTTGTTTTGTTCTTACTATTACAGCTTTTACAACATCACCTTTTTTTACAACTCCATTTGGTATAGCACTTTTTACAGAAGCAACTATTACATCTCCAACTCCTGCATATTTTCTATGTGATCCACCTAAACATCTGATACACATTAATTCTTTTGCACCAGTATTATCTGCTACTTTTAATTTAGTTTGTTGTTGTATCATTTAAGTTTTCCTCCTTTTTAAAAATTTGCGAATAGCAAATTTTGTATTATTCATTCTTCACTATTCATTTATTTTATAACTGCTTTTTCAACGATTTCAACTAATCTCCATCTTTTATCTTTAGATAAAGGTCTTGTTTCCATTACTTTTACTTTATCACCGATTTGGCATTGGTTTTCTTCATCATGAGCTTTTAATTTATATGTTCTTTTAACAATTTTTCCATATATAGGATGTTTTACACTAGTTTCAACTGATACTACTATTGTTTTATCCATTTTGTTAGATGTAACTGTACCAATCATAACTTTACGAAGATTTCTTTCTTCCATTGACATTTTCCTCCTTCAAAAATTCTTCGAAGAATTTTTGTACTATTCATTCTTCATTTTTCATTACGGGTCGCTGTAGGCAGCGACCCCTACACATTTTTTTGCAATCTTGTGTAGGTTATATTCTAGTTTTTAGCTTCTTCTAATTCTCTTTGTCTTAATATTGTATTTATTCTAGCAATGTCTTTTTTCACTTCTTTAATTTTCATTGGATTTTCTAATCCGTTTGTTGCTAAACTAAATCTTAATTTAAATAATTCTGATTTTAATTCGCTTAATTCTTTTTCTAATTCTGGTGAAGACATTTCTCTTATTTTATTAATCTTCATCAACATCACCACCTTGCTTAATTTCTCTGCTTACAAATTTTGTTTTTACAGGTAATTTGTGTGATGCAAGTCTTAAAGCTTCTCTTGCTGTTTCTTCTGGTACACCTGCAAGTTCAAATAATACTCTACCTGGTTTTACAACTGCTACCCAGTATTCTGTAGCACCTTTACCTTTACCCATACGAGTTTCAGCTGGTTTTTTACTTATTGGTTTGTTTGGGAATATTTTAATCCAAACTTTACCACCTCTTTTAATATAACGTGTCATAGCAATTCTGGCAGCTTCTATTTGGTTTGCTGTTATTAATCCTGCTTCTAATGCTTGTAATCCGTATTCTCCTTCGTTAACAACATTTCCTCTTGTTGCTTTTCCTCTATTTCTACCTTTTTGCATTTTTCTATATTTTGTTCTTTTTGGCATTACTGGCATTATTCTTCCCCTCCTTTATTTACTTTTTTAGTTGGAAGAACTTCTCCTTTATAGATCCATACTTTTACACCTATTTTTCCATAAGTTGTATCAGCTTCATAGAATCCATAATCTATATCTGCTCTTAATGTTTGTAGTGGAATTGTTCCTTCTTTGTAGAACTCTGTTCTAGCCATATCAGCTCCACCTAATCTTCCAGATACAGCTGTTTTTATTCCTAATGCACCAGCTTTCATAGCTTTTTGCATACATTGTTTCATTGCTCTTCTAAAAGATATTCTTCTTTCTAGTTGGTTACAAATATTTTCTGCAACTAATTGTGCATCTGTATCAATATTTTTTACTTCAACTATATTTAAATTTACTTCTTTATTTATCATTTTTGCAAGTTCATTTCTTAATGTTTCTGCATAATTTCCACCTTTTCCTATTACTAGACCTGGTTTTGCAGTATATACATTTACTTTTACGAACTTTGGTGTTCTTTCTATTTCTATTTTAGAAATTCCGCTAACAAATAGTTTTTTCTTAACATATTCACGGATTTTGTGATCTTCTACTAAATAATCACTAAAGTTTTTAGAGTCAGCATACCATTTTGAATTCCAATCTTTGATAACACCTACTCTTAATCCATGTGGATGCATTTTTTGTCCCATGTTAATTTTCCTCCTTTACCACGATTGTTATATGGCATGTTCTTTTTCTAATTCTAACAGCTGAACCTTTTGCAGCTGGTCTTATTCTTTTTAGAGTTGGACCTTGATTTGCATAAATTTCGCTAACAATTAGATTTCCTCTATTCATACCATGATTATTTTCAGCATTTGCTATTGCTGATTTTAATAATTTTTCTAATATTTCAGATGATGCTTTTGGTGTAAATTTTACTATTGCTAAAGCTTCATCTACTTTTTTTCCTCTTATTAAGTCTGCAACTATTTTAACTTTTCTGCTTGATATTCTAGCATATCTTAAGATAGCTTTTGCTTCTAAAGTTGTAGTTTG
>JAFQIK010000030.1 GCA_017397545.1 Clostridia bacterium | reverse complement strand
CCCAACACTTCATAATAATCTCTTTTATTTGACATTTATTTAACCCCTTTATATTTTTAATAGTATCTATAATATAAAATTAATATTACACATACAATTAAAATATTATAAGGGTCGCTGTGGGCAGCGACCCCTACATTTTATTTTTTATTTACATTTATAATTGAATCCTACGTAAAACAAATCAAAATTAGTAGATTGTGCATTTTTGTAATTGATGAAAATGTGCAAGATGCTGATTTTCATTTGTTTTATTAATTATTGTCGTCTTCTACTTTATAATCTGCATCATAAACATTACCCTCATTAGCTCCTGCGTTTTGTCCTTCTGCGCCTGTTGCTCCTTGAGCTGCATTTGCTGCATTTTGTTTATATAATTGTTCAGATATTTGATAGAATACTGTTGTTAATTTTTCTGTAGCTTCTTTTATTGTATCTACATTGTTTGTTTCTAATGCTTTTTTTACACTTTCGATTTCTGCTTCTACTTTAGCTTTTTCTTCACCACTTATTTTATCACCTAATTCATCTAATGTTTTTTGGCTACTATATACTAAACTTTCAGCATTGTTTTTAACTTCAACTTCTTCTTTTTTCTTTTTATCTTCACTTGCATGTGCTTCTGCATCTTTTACAGCTTTTTGAATATCTTCTTCAGAAAGATTTGTACTTGCTGTTATAGAAACATTTTGTTCATTTCCTGTTGCCATATCTTTTGCAGATACATGAACTATACCATTTGCATCTATATCAAATGTAACTTCTATTTGTGGAATTCCTCTTGGTGCTGGTGGTATTCCTGTTAATTGGAATCTTCCTAAAGTTTTATTGTATGCTGCCATTTCACGTTCACCTTGTAAAACATGAACTTCAACACTTGTTTGACCATCTGCCGCTGTTGAGAATACTTGTGATTTTTTAGTTGGTATTGTTGTATTTCTTTCTATTAACTTAGTAAACACTCCACCATATGTTTCAATACCTAATGATAATGGTGTTACATCTAATAATACTAAATCTTTAACATCTCCAGATAAAACTCCACCTTGGATTGCTGCACCAATTGCAACACATTCGTCTGGATTTATTCCTTTATTTGGTTCTTTTCCTGTTATTCTTTTAACAGCATCTTGAACTGCTGGAATTCTTGTAGAACCACCAACTAATAATACTTGATCTATTTTATCTGCAGATAATCCTGCATCTTTTAGAGCTTGATTAACTGGTCCTGTTGTAGCTTCTACTAAGTCTCTTGTTAATTCGTCAAATTTTGCTCTTGTTAATGTAATATCTAAATGTTTTGGTCCTGTAGCATCTGCTGTTATAAATGGTAAATTAATATTTGTTTGACCAACACCAGATAATTCTATTTTTGCTTTTTCTGCTGCTTCTTTTAATCTTTGCATAGCCATTTTGTCTGTAGCTAAATCTATTCCTTGTTCTTTTTTGAATTCTGCTACTAGGTAATCCATAATTTTTTGGTCGAAATCATCTCCACCTAATTTGTTATTACCACTTGTTGCTAAAACTTCAAATACTCCATCACCAATATCTAGTATAGATACGTCAAATGTTCCTCCACCTAAATCATATACCATAATTTTTTGGTCTGTATCTTCTTTATCCATACCATATGCAAGAGCTGCAGCTGTTGGTTCATTTATAATTCTTAAAACATTTAATCCTGCTATTTTACCAGCATCTTTTGTAGCTTGTCTTTGACTATCACTAAAATATGCTGGAACTGTAATAACAGCTTCTGTTACTTTTTGTCCTAAATAATTTTCTGCATCTGTTTTTAATTTTTGAAGTATCATTGCTGAAATTTCTTGTGGTGAAAATTCATCCTCTTCAATTTTTACTTTTTTGTTTGATCCCATATCTCTTTTAATTGAGATAACTGTATGGTCTGGATTAGTAACAGCTTGACGTTTTGCAATTTGTCCAACTAATCTTTCTCCATTTTTTGAAAATGCAACCACTGATGGTGTTGTTCTGTTTCCTTCTGGATTTGGAATTACAACAGCTTCTCCACCTTCCATAACTGCAACACATGAGTTTGTTGTACCTAAATCGATACCAATAATTTTTGACATAAATATGTCCCCTTTCTTTTCAAATTACGAAGTAATTTGTACTATTCACTATTAACTATTCACTTTTCATTATTCATTAATAATTTTTGTACATCTACATCGTTTAATATTTATATTTTAAAATTAAAACCTATTGTTTTGTAGGGGCGAACTTTGTTCGCCCGCGGGCGACTACTAGTCGCCCCTACAATTACTCTACTTTTTATAATACATCGCCACGTTATATTTGTTTTTCTGCGGGTCGCCCTGGAGTGCGACCCCTACAACGTTTGCAATAAATTTTGCACATATGTTAATTCGCCACTACCACCATTGCATGTCTAATTACCTTTGTTCCAATTTTATATCCTTTTCTAAATTCTTGTACTATTTCTTTTTCTCCTTTTGTATCATCTTGCATGCTGCTTACTGCTTCGTGTACTTCTGGATCAAAAGTTTCTCCGACTGTTTTTATTTCTTCTACACCAAACTTTGTAAGTACATCTTTAAATTGTTTTAATACAAGTTCTAATCCTTGTTTATAGTTTTCATCTTCCGTTTTTGCTTCTGCTGCTTTTTCTAAGTTATCTATTACTGGTAAAAAGCTTGATATAATATCACTTAAAATTGAATTATATAACATTTCTTTTTCTTTACTACTTCTTTTTTTATAGTTTTCAAATTCTGCCATAATTCTTTTTAATCTATCTGTTGTTTCTTCTAATTCTTGTTTTGTTTTTGCTAATTCACCTGATTTTTCTTCAGTCTTTGTATTTTCTTTTTCTATTTTGTTTTCTTCTAATTTTTCTTCTGACATTTTCTCTTTCTCCTTATTTTATATTTTCTCTTGTAGGGGTCGATGCCTACATCGACCCTCGGGCGGACACAAGGCCCGCCCCTACATGCCTATTTGTCTTCATTCAATTTTTTACTAATATACTTCATTATAGAAATAACCTTCGAATAATTCATTCTCTTTGGTCCTATAATTCCTATAGTTCCCATATCTTTTCCTGCCACTTTGTGTTTAAATGTTACTATGCTTAAATCTTTTAAGTCTTCATTTGCATTTTCTTCGCCTATATATACATTAATTTCTTCTGCTAATCCAGAATTTAATATTTCTACAACATCTTTTTTTGTATCTAAAATACTTAAAAAGTTTTTTGCAGTATCTATTTTTTTAAATTCAGGAAAATCAAATACTTTACTTGTTCCTTCTAAATATATTTTACTTGTTTCTTCTATTGATTTGTTCATTTGTTGAATTATTGGTTTTATAACTTTTGCCTGACTTTCCATTGTAGATAAAATATATTCTTCCATAGGTTTATCTATTTTTTCTAAAGGTTTTCCTATTAATTTATTATTAAAAGTTACATTCAAATCATTTACCTGATTTAAAGTTATATCTTCGTCGTATTTTATTATTGTTTCTTTAATGGCACCATTTTCTGTAAGTATTACTGCCATTAACATTCTTTCACCTAATAAAATAAATTTTATATCTTTTATTAAATTGTTATTAGAATTAGGTCCAATTGCAACTGTTGTGTAATGTGTTATTTCTGAAATTGTGCTTGTTGTAATTTTTGCCAAATCTTCTATTTCGTTTACTTTTGTTTCTAAATTTTCTTTTATATATTGTATTTCTTCCAAACTGATATTTTCATCATTTAAAAGTTCATCTACATAGAACCTATAACCTTTAACAGAAGGAATTCTTCCTGCTGAAGTATGAGGTTTTTCTAAATATCCTTCATGTTCTAATTCAGACATATCGTTTCTTATAGTTGCACTGCTAAAATCTAATCCATATTTTTCTACTATTGTTCCACTACTTACTGGTTCTGCTGTATTTATATATTCTTCTATTACAGCTTGCAATACCTGTTTTTTTCTATCATTTAACAATATTTTCACCTCTTTTTAGCAGTTCTTGTTTTCGACTGCTAATATATTATACCCATTTTTAGCAATTGTCAATACAGATTGCTAATTATTTTAAATAATCTAAATAATAAAAAAAGATTAGTTTATATGTTGAAGGGAACCCAATTTAGTTAACTTCAATATTCTAATCTTTTTTATATTTCTATCGTTCACCTACATCTGGTGTCGTATATCTTATATTACAGTTATTCTCTTGTTCTTTTATTCTATCAATTAGTTCTTGATAAAAAAGCACATCAAAAATTTTTGTTTTTTGCTGTAGTCTTTGTTCCAAGGCATTTATTATTTGCTTATGTTGTTGATATTCACTTGTTCTTTTTAATTTTTTAATAAATTGTTGTGCTGGTGTTTTAGTATTAGAGCTCTCTGCTAAAGCACAATTTAATATTATTTTTATCCAATTATTGCTTATTTCTTCTATCGCTTCTTTTGTTTTTATATCTTTTGGTTTTTCTCTAATTTCATTCAATACATTATCTATAAATTCAGGTAAATTATTGCTCAAAACAATTCTAAAAGTATCTATTCCTTCTTCATCTTTTATTCTTCCTTCTTCCATATATATTGTTACCATTTGGGATTGAATTGGTTCATTATCTGGAAATTTTTCTCCTATTTTTTTTGCTTCTCCTATTCTTCCTTCTTTCATATATATTGTTACCATTTGGGATTGAATTGGTTCATTATCTGGAAATTTTTCTCCTATTTTCTTTGCTTCTTCTATTCTTCCTTCTTTTATATATATTGTTACCATTTGGGATTGAATTGGTTCATAGTCTGGAAAATTTTCTCCTATTTTCTTTGCTTCTTCTAGTCTTCCTTCTCTTATATATATTGTTACCAATTGGGATTGAATTGGTTCAT
>JAFQIK010000029.1 GCA_017397545.1 Clostridia bacterium | reverse complement strand
TACAGTTGGTGTAATGTACATGTTAAAACTTCACCACTTAGTTGATGATAAAATACATGCTCGTTCAACTGGACCATACTCATTAGTAACACAACAACCTCTTGGAGGTAAAGCTCAATTTGGTGGACAAAGATTTGGAGAGATGGAGGTTTGGGCACTAGAAGCATATGGTGCAGCTTACACATTACAAGAAATCTTAACAATAAAATCTGACGATGTTGTAGGAAGAGTAAAAACTTATGAAGCAATCGTTAAAGGTGAAAACGTTCCTGAACCAGGAGTTCCAGAAAGCTTTAAAGTATTAGTAAAAGAATTACAAAGTTTAGGATTAGATGTAAGATTATATTCTGAAGACGATGAAGAATTAGAATTAAAAGAAAACATCGATGAAGGAATAGATTTAAATATAGAAGAACTAAACAAAGCAATGGCAGCAGAAGCAGAAGCAGAAGCCATAGTAGACGAAGAAGAATTAGAAGGAGATTTCATAGAAGAAGATTTCGACGAAGACATTATAGAAGACGAAGATATAATGATTGAAGAAGACGAAATTTTTGATAATGAATTGGCTACAGATAATATGCTTAACGACCAAGATATTATAGATGAGTAGTTAAAAGCAACAAAATAGAAGTGTGAAGTGGGACGTGAGAAGTGTGATTAGAGTAAACTCTACGAAGTATGCTATATAAAGCACACCTCGCACCTCACACAGCTCACCTCAAAAAATAAAACCTAATTAAATACCTACAATATAATAAAATTAAATCACATAATGGAATTGTTCGAGCAATGTATATTTGATTTTAGAGATATTGTGGAACCAAGATGTAAACATGTAGGGGCGGACGACCCTGTCCGCCCGCAATAAAAACAAAACGTTTTTGAAGGAGGAACTACCTTAATGGAAAACAAAGAAGTAAAAGATGAATTAGAGATATTCAATAAATTAAAAGTAGGTTTAGCTTCAGACGAAAAGATAAGAGAATGGTCAAAAGGTGAAGTTAAAAAACCAGAAACTATTAATTATAGAACTTTAAAACCAGAAAAAGATGGTTTGTTCTGTGAGAAAATATTTGGACCTACAAAAGACTGGGAATGTCATTGTGGTAAATATAAAAGAGTAAGATATAAAGGAATAATATGTGATAGATGTGGTGTTGAAGTTACAAAATCAAAAGTAAGACGTGAAAGAATGGGACATATTGAACTTGCTGCACCAGTTGCTCATATTTGGTATTTTAAAGGAATTCCAAGTAGAGTAGCATTAGTATTAGATATTTCTCCAAGAAGCTTAGAAAAAGTTATATACTTTGCATCTTACATAGTTCTAGATAAAGGTACATCAGGGCTTACAAAATGCCAAGTATTAACAGAAAAAGAATATAGAGAAGCAGAAGAAAAATACGGAAAAGGTTCATTTACTGCAAAAATGGGAGCAGAAGCAATAAGAACTTTATTACAAGAAGTAGATTTAGAAAAATTATCTGCTAAACTAAAAAAAGAAATAGAAAAAGCAAGTGAACAAAAAAAGGCTAAGCTTGTTAAAAGATTAGATACAGTAGAAAGCTTTAGACTATCTGGAAACAAACCAGAATGGATGGTAATGAGTGTTATACCAGTAATACCACCAGAAATAAGACCAATGGTTCAATTAGATGGTGGAAGATTTGCAACATCTGATTTAAATGATCTATACAGAAGAGTTATAAACAGAAACAACAGATTAAAAAGATTATTAGAATTAGGTGCACCAGAAATAATTGTAAGAAATGAAAAAAGAATGTTACAAGAGTCTGTAGATGCATTAATAGATAATGGTAGACGTGGAAGACCAGTAACAGGTGCTGGAAATAGACCTTTAAAATCTTTATCAGATATGCTAAAAGGAAAACAAGGACGTTTCCGTCAAAACTTACTTGGAAAACGTGTTGACTACTCAGGTCGTTCAGTTATCGTAGTTGGACCAGAACTTAAAATTTATCAATGCGGACTTCCAAAAGAAATGGCAATAGAATTATTTAAACCATTTGTAATGAGAGAGTTAGTTGGTAGAGGACTTGCTCACAACATAAAAAATGCAAAAAGAATGGTAGAAAAATTAAGACCAGAAGTATGGGATATATTAGAAGAAGTAATTGCTGATCATCCAGTAATGTTAAACCGTGCTCCAACACTACATAGATTAGGTATTCAAGCATTTGAACCAGTTTTAGTAGAAGGAAGAGCAATAAAACTTCACCCATTAGTATGTACAGCGTTCAACGCTGACTTCGACGGAGACCAAATGGCAGTTCACGTTCCATTATCTCCAGAGGCACAAGCAGAAGCAAGATATTTAATGCTATCTGTAAACAACCTTTTAAAACCACAAGATGGTAAACCAGTTACAGTACCAACACAAGATATGATTCTTGGAAGTTACTACCTAACAATGCAAATTGATGGTGAAAAAGGTGAAGGTATGTACTTCAAAGACGAAGACGAAGCTTTACTTGCTTACCAAAACGGAGATGTTGGATTACATGCTAAAGTTAAAGTAAGAATTACAAAAACAATAAATGGAGAAAAGAAAACAAAAACAATAGTAACAACAGTAGGAAGATTAATATATAATGAAGAAATTCCTCAAGATTTAGGATTTGTAGACAGAACAAACCCTGAAAAAGAATTTGATTTAGAAATAGACTTCCCAGTTATGAAAAAGAACTTAGGAACAATAGTTGCAAAATGTATAGACAAACATGGATTAAACAGAGCTGCCGAATTATTAGATTATATTAAAGCATTAGGATTTAAATATTCTACAAAAGGTGCAATAACTGTGTCAGTTCATGATGTTGCAGTTCCAGAAGCTAAAAAACAAATATTAGCAGATGGAGAAAAACAAGTAGAAGAAATAGCAAAACAATATAGAAGAGGATTAATAACAGAAGATGAAAGATATTCTTCAATAATCAAAGTTTGGGAAAAAGCAACAAATGATGTTACAGATGCTATGAAAGATAACTTTGATGAATTAAACCCAATATATATGATGGCTCAATCTGGAGCAAGAGGTAACATGAACCAATTACGTCAAATTGCTGGTATGCGTGGACTTATGGCTAATACATCTGGTAAAGCTGTTGAAATTCCAATTAAATCATGCTTTAGAGAAGGATTAGACGTTCTAGAATACTTTGTTTCTTCACACGGCGCTAGAAAAGGTTTAGCAGATACAGCGTTAAGAACAGCTGACTCTGGATACTTAACAAGAAGATTAGTTGACGTATCTCAAGATATAATAGTAAGAGAACATGATTGTGGTACAACAGAAGGAATAGAAATAGAAGACATTAAAGATGGAAACCAAATAATAGAAAAATTACATGAAAGATTAGTTGGTAGATATGCTTTAAATGATATAATAAATCCAGAAACAAACGAATTAATAGTAGACAACAATACATTAATTAGCAGTGATATAGCAGACAAAATAATAGCAGCAGGAATAACAAAAGTAGAAGTACGTTCAGTACTTGGATGTAAAACAAAACATGGTGTTTGTTCAAAATGCTATGGTATGGGTCTTGCTACTAGAAAAGATGTTAATATTGGTGAAGCAGTTGGTATAATTGCTGCACAATCAATTGGTGAACCTGGTACACAGCTTACAATGAGAACATTCCATACAGGTGGTGTAGCAGGAGGAGATATCACACAAGGTTTACCTAGGGTTGAAGAGTTATTTGAAGCAAGAAAACCAAAAGGACTTGCAGTAATTTCTGAAATAGATGGAACAGTTAAAATAGAAGAAATTAAGAAAAGAAAAGAAGTTACAGTTACAAGCAAAGACGATTCAAAAACATATGCAATTAGTTTCGGTTCTAAATTAAAAGTAAAAGAAGGAGACGAAATTAAAGCAGGTGATCCAATTACAGAAGGATCAATTAATCCAAACGAAATACTAGCTATAAAAGGACCAGAAGGAGTATATAAATATTTAACATCAGAAGTTCAAAAAGTATATAGAAACCAAGGTGTTGATATTAACGACAAACATATAGAAGTTATAGGAAGACAAATGCTTAGAAAAATAAAAATAGAAGATAATGGAGATACTTCTATGTTTGCTGGTTCATTAGTAGATGTTAACGAATTTAATGAAGAAAACGAGAAAATGATAGCAGAAGGATTAAGACCAGCAACAGGAACAAGAACATTACTAGGTATAACAAAAGCATCACTTGCAACAGAAAGCTTCTTATCAGCTGCATCATTCCAAGAAACAACAAGAGTATTAACAGAAGCTGCAATAAAAGGAAAATCAGATTCATTAATAGGATTAAAAGAAAATGTTATTATAGGAAAACTAATTCCAGCAGGAACAGGTTTGCAAGCATATAGAAATGTAAAACTAAATACTGAAGAACAAGAAGAACAAACAGAGCAAGAAAATCAAGAAGAACAAGCAAGCGAAACAGAGGAATAAAAAAGTGGGGAACTTCCCCACTTTTTTTAATTAATAGTTCAATTTAAATTTGTAGAGTGATGTAGGGGGCGCCGCCTTCGGCGACCCGTGAATTTAAAATATGCAAATGGTTATATTGCGGGGCACTATGGGCAGTGCCCCCTACAGGTTTTTCCAAAAATTAAATACAAAAATAGGTTAAAATATTAATTTTCAAAAATTTGTAGGGGCAGGTCTTGTGCCTGCCCTTAATTATGAACTATTTATTTTTTCTTATGATTCTTAATTATATATACAATAAGTAAAACTAATATAATAATTATTAATAAAATTATAAAAGAAGATAATATTACAAAATTAGAAGTTTCTTCAACAACTGATGTATGTATATTTGAATATTTAGATATTGAGTCCTCGTTTACAGGAATTTTTACATCTCCTATAGAGGTTGCCAATACGTAATTTGAACATAATATTAAAAATAAAATTAATAATAAAGTAAATTTGATGTGTTTTTTCATATATAATTTCCTTTCTAAATTAATATTTTTTAGCAATGTCTTCGAAGAGCGGGTCGCCGAGGACAGCGACCCCTACAATGTAACAACTATTTTTTCTTTGCATTTTCCGCATATTGTTTTAATTTTTCATATGCTAAATATTTTATTGTTCCAGCAGGGAATTTACCGTCTTTGTTTTTCTTTCCAGCAGGTACACCTGTTAATATTTCTATACCTTCATCTAATGTAGAAATTGCATAGATGTGGAATTCTCCATTTTTTACACTTTCTATTACTTCATCAGATAAATGAAGATTTCTTACATTTTGTATTGGAATTATTACACCGTGGCTTCCATCTAAACCATTTGTTTTACATACTTGATAAAATCCTTCTATTTTTTCGTTTACTCCACCTATTGGTTGAATAAATCCTTTTTGGTTAACTGAACCTGTTACGGCGATAGATTGATTAATTGGCATTCCAGATAAACTAGATAATATTGCATAAGCTTCTGTACTAGAAGCACTATCTCCATCAACACCGTTATATAATTGTTCAAAACATAAACTTGCAGTAAGTGATAAAGGAAAGTCTTGAGCAAAAGTTTCACCTAAATAACCAGATAGTATTAATACACCTTTAGAATGAGAAGGTCCAGACATATCTGTTTCTCTTTCTACATTTATAATTCCGTTTTTTCCAATATAAGTATTTGCAGTTATTCTAGAAGGTTTACCAAAAGTATAATCACCAATTGTCATAACTGTTAGTCCATTAATAACACCAACTTCAAAACCAGATGTACTAATAAGAAGTGTATTTTCTTCTATCATTTCTAAATATTTTGAATCATATTTTTTTACACGTTCTATTCTTTCTGTTAAAGCTTTATAAATAAAATCTTTAGTAACTAATTTCTTTTTAGAAAGTTTTGCCCAAGTAGATGCTTCAGCAATAATTTCTCCTATTTCATTAAATCTAGTTGATAATTTGTTTTTATCATCTGATAGTCTAGAAGTATATTCTACAACTTTTGCCATAGCCTCTTTATCTAAAGGAAGCATACCTTCTTTTTCGGAATAGCTATGAACAAACTTAGCTAGTTTTTGAATATTAGTATCTGTTCTTGGAGCAGTTTCTTCAAATTCTACTTTAACTTTAAATAATTTTTTGAAGTCTGGATCTAAAGCAAGTAATGTATGGTAAATATTTGCATCACCAAGTAGTAAGACCTTAACATTTATAGGAATTGGTTCAGGTTTTAAAGAAATCATAACCATATATGAACGTTGTTCCATATTGTTTTCTATATGCAATTCTTTTACAAGTAAAGCTTTTTTTAGGGTATCGTAACATATTTGATTTGAAAGCAAATCGCTTGCTTGAAGTATAATATAACCACCATTTGCTTTATGCAAAAGTCCAGCTTTAAGCATTGTATAATCTGTTTTTAGCATTCCGTATTGGTTTTCATATTCTAATTTACCAAATAAATTGTGATATTGATAATTTGAGTCCATAATTACAGGAGCTCCTGTCAAATCACTATTATCAACAAATAGATTTACTCTGTAATTAAGCCAAGGTTTTAATTGTTGCTCTTCTCTTTGAGCCTGACGTTTTTCTTTTGACGCTTCGTCATTTATAAAAAGAGCAATATTTTTTATAATATCTAATTTAACATTATCTAAAAATTCAATAACTTTTTTATTCTTTTTATATTTTGATTTTATAGGATTAATATGACTATTTATTGTTATAAGAGCAATATTAGCTTGCCATTCTTCTATTCTTTGATTATTTTCTTTTTCTAACAATTTAATTTTATTTATTGCTTCAATTATTTGTTCTTGAACAACCGAAGAATTATCTTCAAAAACTTTTTTAGTTTTATCATCTAATTTTTCAAATTCTTCTTCTTCAATAGTTTTCCCATCTATTACAGGCATCATGTAAACACCATTTTGAGTTGATTTAACTTGAAAACCACTTTTTAAAGATTCCTTATTTAGTTTTTCCAAAAGATCATTTTTTTGTTGTTCAAACTTACTTTGCATTAAATTTTTTTGCTTTTCAAAATCTTCGTTTTTAAAAGTTAATTTAATATCATTTTTAATATCATTTATAAAAGAATCCATGTCGCTTTTAAATTCTTTTCCTTTACCTGCAGATAAAGAAACTGCAATAGGTTCATTAGGGTCATTGAAATTATAAATATAACACCAATCATCTGGTACCTTCTTTTTAGAAGCAACTTGTGTTACATATTTTTTGGTATACATTGTTTTACCAACACCAGAAGGACCTTCTAAATAAAGGTTATATCCTTTAGAATCAACACTTAGTCCAAATTCTAAAGCTTTAATTCCTCTGTCTTGTCCATAAATTAAATCAGAATCATTTAATTCCTCTGTTGTTTCAAATTTAAAAATATTTGGATTGCAAATATTTTTTAGCTCTTTGTAGCTTAATTCATTTTTTTTCATTTGTTTCTCCTTTCGGTTATCTTACGTAATTTTTTAATTATATAATTGCTAATTATAATTTGCAAAGAAATGTAGGGGCGACTAGTAGTCGCCCGCTCTTCGGAGGAATTACTAATCTCCCCTACAAGCATTCATTTGTTTATTTAATATAATTCTTTTGTATATATAATTGCATCATCTATGTTATTATAATATTTTTTTCTTAATCCAACTGCTTTAAAACCAAATTTTTCATATAATTTTATTGCAACGATATTATTAGAATTTACTTCTAGTGTAATAGAGGATATATTTGGTTCAAGTTTAGCTAGTTCTATTAATATTGAAAGTATTAAACTTCCAATATTTTGTTTTCTAAAATTTTTGTTTACTACTATATTAGTTATATGCACATCATCTACAGATTTCCAAATACCTGCAAAACCAACTATTAAATTATCTAGTTTTGCAACTATATATTTAGAATTAGGATTTAGTAATTCACTTTTAAGAGTAGTAATATTCCAAAAATCATCAAAATCAGATTGTAATATATTAGATATACATTCTAGATCTAATAAAGTCATATTAGAAATTTTAATATTATCCATTTTTTTGTTTCATCCTCTCAGCTTGAGATTTTCTTAAATACAATGGCGTAATAGTATCCGCTGTTTTAGTATTATTATTTTTAAATTTCTTATATGCACATTTTGCAATGTTTTTAGAATGAATAAAATTATCATATGTAAAATTTTGAATATTTAATAAATCTTTATGAAAGACAGCTCCATCTCCTACAAAAACAATATTTTCGTATTTTGTAAGAACTTCTAATACATTATTTATATCGTCTGCTAAATAATCTTCTAACAGGTTATAATTATTATCAAATATTCCGCAATATACTTGATTGTTTCTTGCATCTATAAGGGAACAAATTGTTTTACAATCTATATTTTGAGTGTTATATGCCAAAGCTTCTAAAGAAGAAACATCTATTACAGGAATGTTTAAAGATTCTGCAATTGCTTTAACAGAAGATATTCCAATTCTAATTCCAGTAAAAGAACCGAGGACCAATATCGCATGCAACAGCATTAATATCAGATAATTTTAAATTAGTTTTATTAAATATTTCTTCTATTAAAGGCATTAAAGTTTCTGAATGTGTTTTATTATTATCTATATTTAATTCTAATATGCAATCATCATTTTCTGAAATAGAAACAGATGCAATATTACTAGAAGTTGAAATACTTAAGATTTTCATATTTAAGAAATCCTTTCATTATATGTAGGTGAGCTTGCTCCGCCCTTATTTAATATTATCAATAACTTGATTTAATCTTTCTCCATATGCTTTAAAATTTAAATATCTAATTGAATCATCATTCTCATCTTTAGAAAATTTTATTTTAATATAATTAGGAGGTAAAATATCTTCAATTAATTCTCCCCATTCAATAACACAAATTCCATTTGTAAAATATTCTGTGCCACCAATAGCATAAAATTCACCCATATCTTCCAATCTATACACATCTAAATGATAAATATTTGTATCATTTTTATGATGTTCATTTACAATTGTAAAAGTAGGGCTAGAAATTTCATCATCTAAATCCCAATAAGAAAGAAAACCTTCAGTAAATTTAGTTTTACCAGAGCCTAAATCTCCAGACAAAACAACAATATCTCCTTGTTCTAATTTACTTGCAAGGTTAGCTGCTATTTTTTTAGTTTCGTTTTCGTTATGAGATACAAATTCAAACATAAATCCACCTTAAAATTTTTCTAATCATATTTTATATTAGTTCCTAGAATTTGTAAATATTTATTTAAAAATTATTGTAAAAAACATATATAGAAAAAACCAAATTTATGATGTAGGGGCAGGGGTTGCTCTGCCCAGATAAATAGAAACAGTTTAAAAATTGTAGAGAACAAACAATTTAAAATATGTAGAGAAAACGTAGGGGCGACTAGTAGTCGCCCGCCTCTTACAGAGCCTTGCTTAAGAAAATTTATTACATATCACATTAAAATTTAAAAATGTAGAGTTTATGTAGGGGCGATTTTAATCGCCCGTTCTTCGAAGGGCGGACAGAGACGTCCGCCCCTACATTTACTCTACTTTTTTTAATTTTGGTCTGAACCGTAACAAAAAATTTAAAAAAATTTAAAAAAAGTGTTGACAAAACCAAAAACCTAGTTTATAATTTATAAACGTAGCAGGGAAATGCAGGTGTAGTTCAATGGTAGAACCTCAGCCTTCCAAGCTGATGACGTGGGTTCGATTCCCACTACCTGCTCCAAATAAAAAAGACCTTATAAATACTGAAAAAAGTGCTTATGAGGTTTTTTATTTTACAAAAAAGTATGCAATAGGTATGAAATAGAATATGTAAATGTATTTTGTAAAAAACTGGAAAAAATATTGTATTTTATTTAAGAACTTTATATAATAAGCATATCCTTTTCAAAGGAAATCTTTGGGAAAGGAGGTGCTATATCAATATGTCAGGGTATATGCTTGTATGGATTCTGCTTCAGAAGATTGAAAAATTGGAAGAAGAATTGAATACATATAAAAACAAGACAACTAAAAACTGATAATCAGTTCAGAGCAGTTCATCACCTGCTCTGTTTTTTTGCATAAAAAAAGATATGTGTCATCACTCACATATCCGGTGCCATATATATGACAAGCTCTATGCTTTAAGCTAATATTAGTATAGCATTTATTTTAGTATATGTCAAATGTTAATTAAAAATTCTCTTTTAATTGTGTAAAGGAATATAGTTATGATATAATATAACAAAAATAAGCTAAGTAATTATTAGGAGGTTTTATAAATGAAAATTGAAAATATTAAACCAGAAGGTTATGTTATGAAAGGTGTTTATACACCTGCTAAAAAAATAGACTTAGGAGATTCATATTTAATATTTGTTTCTGGTGTTCAAGCACCTGCTGGAGATGTTAATGAAGTTGTGACAGAAGATATAGCAGAGCAAACAAAATTAGTATTTGAAGAAATAAATGATATTTTAAAACAAGCAGGAGCAACGCTTGATGATGTTGTTAAAGCAGTTATATATTTAAAAGATATAGAAGATTTTAAAACTGTATCTCCAATAAGAGCTGAATATTTTAAAAATTCAATGCCTGTTTCTACTATGGTAGAAGCTGGGGGATTTGTAAGAAAAGGTTCTAAAATTGAAATTGAAGTTACAGCTATCGTAGAAAAATAATTAAAAAAGCAGATAAAAAAGTATACAATAGCAAAAATATTGTAGAATAGCGTGAGATAGACTGAAATATTTCAACGATTATAGATATTTAGGAATAGGGGAGAATAGGTACAAATAGGTATGATTTGGCTACCTGATCCTACAATTTTATTCTTCATTATTCACTAATTAAATAAATTAGTTGCCAAAATTCTGCCGTCCCCATTGGCATACAGAATCGAACTAATATAGTCTAAAAATTAATTATATAAATAAAATTTGTGAATAAATAGTGCGTTTTTTGTCTTTTTTTATCAAAAATGCACTATTTTATTAAAAAAACAGTGCGTTTTTATTTTATTTCCACATTTCCACTTTTACCAATCCTAAACCTCTTGCTAAATATAAAACTCATTGAAACAACCTGACATATAGAAGAAACAACTTGAGCAATTACTGTACAAAATGGTGTTCTTAAAAAACTTAATAATAGTCTTATAAAACGTACAGACAGATTAGTGCTTGTAGTTTTTATTGCTGAATACTCTAATTGTAGGTAACAAGTAGTAACATTATAAAATGGGCAAAGCATAAAGTCCACTATATGAAAACTTAAGAAAATTAAAGTAATACTTAAGTTTAAATCATAAAAATGAAATAGAATTCCGAACATAAAAAGTACACTAATAATTAGAATAGTAGCTAATTTTAATGCATTATTTATATGAGTTCTATAATTAAATTTATTTTTACTAATATCAATTTTGGCAACTGTACTAATTGAACTTGAAATATCCCATTGTGTATCTGTAATTAGAGCTATAAAGGTTAAGGCTAATGCACAACTTTCGCCATAGCTAACAGTAGTACTAAGTCCAAATAAATAAGCAAGTCCTAGAAATATACTATTACTTAATTCAACAGCATCATATTTAATCCAGTTCTTTAAATTAAATTTAAAGTCAAATTTTTGATAAGATTTTGCCATGATATAAATTATATACACTAGTAAAATTGTAATAGTAGGAACAATAATTTTATTTGACTGACTATACAACAAAGATGTAATTAATATACAAATAAAGTTTAAAAAGTAAAATGTTATTGAATATTTATTAGCCAATACATTTTTTTCTTCATAGTAAAGTTTAGTAAGTACAAAACTTAATAAAGTTTGTAGTAATATTTGAATTATAGAATAGGCAACAAAAGACTTGTCTACATATAAATTCATAAAATCTAAGTACAAATCTAAATTAAACAATAATATTCCAAATAAAACAATTGAAAATATAGTACCAATTAATATTCCGGACATAACATCGTTTGAGTTTCCTTTTTGTTTACTTATATTTGCTCCAGTAGCAAATATAGATTTAAGAACACAAGAAAGATATTGTATAGGATAAGTTAAAGTGAAGATATTAATTAAATTCTTTTCTACCGTAATACTTAATATAATCCAAATTGATATAGACATTAAAGAAGATATTAATGTGTCAAGACTAATTCTTAATAAGCGTTTCATTTGTTTTCCCTTTCCAAAAATATACTAATTAATTTTTATCATTCTTTAAATCAATTAAATACCCATGTGATGAACAAATTGCTAATATATAATGCAATTATATCAATAAGCTATATTTAAAGTAAAGTTTAAATTGTAATCTTTTGTTTAAACAAATAAATTATTGAAAATTAATGTTTTTTATAGTAGAATATTTACATATAAGACAAGGAGGGAACATTAAAAATGAAGAAAAGAGAATTTAAAAAAATTCTAAGGCAAGAGAAAAATCCTATATTAACAGATAGAAGAATTTTGTATATAGTAAGTGTTATATATATAATTAATATGTTATTAATCACTATAGGGCAAATAGGAAGTAGTATTACAATAATTGAGGCAACCTTGGGATTTATAGTAGGAGGGGGAACATTAATTTTGGTTGTTCCTGCCATTATTATAGATATAGCAACTGATATTAAAATAAATAAAATGTACAAAAAACATTTAGCAGGAGAAGATTATAAAAATTCTGTTAAAAGAATAAAAAAACCAATAATAATTATAAGCTTAATACTTGGAATAATAGGAGCTTTAATATTGTTAGATTTTACATATTGCGAAGTTACAACCAATAGACCTATTTTATCAATAAAAGATACTAAAGAAGAAAGAGCACATATAGAGAAATATAAAGCTTTTCTATATGACTATTATAAATGTGATGATGGAAGAAAATATTTAAAATCTCAACATTCAGAATTTATAGATCCATATTATATTAATATTGGTGGCGAAGATGTACTTTTAGAAAGAACCGAAATTATAGAAGATAAGGTTTATATAGGAATACCTAATAAATTTACAAAAGCAACAGAAGAACATATAAATACCAGATATAGCTTAAGCAATATGATAGAATATGAAGCAAAAGAAGTATACCAATATAAAGATGGAAAAATAAATTTGATTAGTGCTATAACTAATAATCATGTTGAAAACAACGAAATAGAAGATGCGTTAGATGCATTAATATATGGTTTTGACACTTATTTAAGCGATTATATAACTTGGGAAGATCAAATAATACAAACTATAGGAGAAGATAGAAAAGTAGGAATAATAAGTTTTTATATGGATATACCACAAATTGAATATGGAAAATATTATTGTTGTATGTGGATATATTCTGTAGATGGTAAATGTATTATAAATTCATTTGATGTTGATAGTGAGTATATGGAAGAATGGAAAGGATTAGGAATGAGTATAGAAGATACTTTAGAATTTGCAGAATCGAATTAATATTAATAATAGGAGAAGTAATAGTGCTTCTCCTATTATTAATTTAAACCAAACTTTAAAACAAAAACTTTTATTTTAGCATTGATTTTTAGCCCCTAATAATATACAATTTTCTTAAAGAATTAACAACATAACGAGGTTAAAAAATGGGAAGAAAAAAGAAAAATATTAAAATAGATAATTCAGGATTAAAAAAGCTAAGAGTTTGTATGGCTACTGGTTTTGTTTTACTAATGCTACTTGTTATTAGAATTGGATATTTACAATTTATTGAAGGGGCAGAGCTTAAAGAAGCGGCTACAAAGAAACAATTATCTTCTAAAACTATTGCAGCAAATAGAGGAACAATTTATGATTCTACAGGTAAAGCTCTTGCAATTAGTGCAGAGGTTGATACAGTTTCTATAAATCCCTCACAAGTAGAATATTCTAATGGAGAACAAGTTAATAAAGAGGTTTTGGCACATGCTTTTAGTGATATTTTTGAATTAGATTATGAAGAGACTTTAGAAAAAATAAATACAGCAAAAAAATCCTTTGTTATTGCATCAAAAGTAGAAAATGATAAAATAACAGCACTTGAAGATTGGATGGAAAATAATAAAGTAAAATCAGGAATTAGTGTTACAGATGATATAAAAAGATATTACCCATATAATAATTTAGCATCAAACCTAATAGGATTTACAGGAGCAGAAAATACTGGAAGAATGGGATTAGAATATAGTTTAGATGATATACTTTCTCGGAACACCTGGAAAAATTTTAACTGCAACAGATTCTATTAATGGCGAAATCCCAAATGGACAAAAATCATATGTAGATGCCCAAAATGGTAATGATGTAACACTTACAATAGATGTAAATGTACAATCAATAGCAGAAAAATATCTTGCTCAAGCAGTAACAGAAAACAAAGCAGATGGAGGAAATGTAATTATTATGAATCCATCTAATGGTGATGTTTTAGCGATGGCTACATATCCAGACTATAATTTAAATGAACCATATACAATTAACACAAGTGAATTACAAGAAAAATGGGATACATTATCTTCAGAAGAAAAAAACACAGAATTATTTAATATGTGGAACAACCCAGCTGTGCAAAGTACATACGAACCAGGTTCAACTTTTAAAATAATAACTTCAGCAGCAGGACTAGAGGAAGGAATAATTACTGCAGACAATCACTCTGACTTTTATTGTTCAGGTGCTGAAAACGTTTCTGGAGTTACAATGCGCTGCTGGAATCATACTGATCCACATGGAAATCAAAGTTTAAAAGAAGCGCTTGGAAATTCATGTAACCCAGCTTTTATACAACTTGGTCAAAAATTAGGAGCTCATACATTATATAAATATTATAAAGGTTTTGGATTATTTAATAAAACAAATTCTTATTTTTACGGAGAATCAAACAGCGTATTTTTTGATGAGAATAATATAAATGAATTTAACTTAGCTACAATGTCGTTTGGACAAAGATTTACAATTACACCAATTCAATTAGTTACTGCAATATCTTCAGTTTGTAATGAAGGTGTTTTAATGGAACCTCGCATTGTAAAAGAAATAAAAAATACAGATACAGGAGCTATTACTACAATAGAACCAAAAAGTGTAAGACAAGTTGTATCTAAAGAGACAGCAGAAGATTTAATGGAGATGCTAGAATATGTAGTAACTGATGGAACAGGTAAATATGCTAAAATTGCAGGATATTCTATAGGAGGAAAAACTGGTACTTCTGAACCGCTTTCTGGAAGCGAAGATGAAGGATATGTTGCATCTTTTATTGCAATGTCACCTACTGTAAATACACAAGTTGTTGTATTAGTTACAATATATGACCCTAAAGGAGATAGTCATCAAGGTAGCCAAGTTGCAGGGCCAGTAGTTAAACAAATATTATCAGAAGTGCTTCCATATTTAGGAGTTGTATCTGAAAATACTGCTAATTCAAGTTCAAGTAATTCTAGTAAAAGTAATTTACTTCCAGATGTTAGAAATAAAACTATAGAAGAAGCAAAAGCTTTATTAAAAGATTCTGGATTTAAAGTTAGAATTACAGGAGATGAAGATGAAAAAACAACTTTAATTGTAGACCAAGTTCCAAAACCAGGAGTTACATTATTAGAAGATTCAGTTATATATTTGTATACATCAAATAATAATGTTAGAGAAGTAACAACCGTTCCTAATTTAAAAGGAATGTCTTCTGCACAAGTAATAAATTCTATACAGGCATCAAATTTAAATGTGATTTTAGATGGCTCAGGAACAGTTGTAAGCCAAGATATAGCAGGTGAAAAAGAAGTAGAAAAAGGAACTGTAATTACAGTAACTATGCAAACAGAAACTGCTAGTGGATATTAAAAGGTTAAGGAGGAAAAAGAAATGATTATAAAATCATACAATCCATCTAATAATGAGCTACTTGGACAAGTAGAATCAACAACTCTATCTGGAATAGAAGAAATAGTAAATAATAGTAAATTAGCATTTGAAAATTGGGGATATTCAAGCTTAGAAGAAAGAATATCATATATAAAGCAATTGTATGATATTATAAAATCCAAAAAACAAGAATTTGCAGAATTATTAACAAATGAAATGGGGATGCCAATATCAGAATCTTTATTTGATGTTGATAGTGGACTAGAACATATTAAGTGGTATATAGATAATGCAAAAAATATTATAGGAGAAAAAGTTACCTATGAAGATGAACAAGAAATAGACAAAGTTATTTTTGAACCTAAGGGTGTTGTAGCAGTAATTATAGCTTGGAACTTTCCTTTTTCAAGTTTTGTATGGCAAGCTATACCTAATTTAATTGTAGGTAATACAGTAATAATTAAACATTCAGAATATGTTCCATTATGCAGTAAATACATTTATGATATGGTATCTAATATACTTCCTGAAAACGTATATAGTGTTGTGTACGGAGATGGTGAAGTTGGAGAACACTTAGTAAAACAAAATATTGATATGATATGTTTTACAGGTAGTACATACACTGGTCAGAAATTATATAAAATTGCTGGAGAAAAATTTATACCTATAGTTTTAGAATGCGGAGGTTCAGCTCCTGGAATTATTTTTGAAGATGCAGATATAGATTCTGTAATTGAAGCAATATATATAAATAAATTTGCTAATACTGGTCAAATATGTGACGGCCAAAAAAGATTAATTGTACATGAAAGTAAATTTGACGAAATATGCGAAAAATTTAAGAAATGTATTAATAATAAAAAAATAGGTAATCCATTGGATGAGAATGTTGAAATTGGACCGCTTGTATCTATTCCGCAATTAGAAAAGTTAGAAAACCAAGTACAAGATGCTGTTGATAAAGGTGCAAAAATTATATGCGGAGGAGAACGCCTAAAATTAAATAATGGTAACTACTACCTTCCAACAATTTTAACAAATATAACTAAAGATATGAAAGTTTACAAGGAAGAGGTTTTTGGACCAGTTATACCGATAATAGAATTTAAAACTTTAGAAGAAGCTATTAACATAGCAAATGACACAGAGTATGGATTAGGTGGTTATATATATACTTCAGATAAAACAAAATTTGAAAAAGTAGTAAAGGAATTAAAAACAGGGATGATAGCATTAAATAATTTATATTATTTAAAACCTTGTAATCCTTTTGGTGGATATAAAAAATCAGGAATGGGAAAAAACAATAGTGAATTTGGCCTTAGAGAGTTGTGTAATATTAAAGTAGTTACATATGAAAAGTAAGTAATATTTAAAATATTAATCAAATATAATGTATTTAATCAAGTGAAAGGAGAGTAAGTTATGGAGAAGTTACTTCCAAAACAAAAGTATTACGAAAATGTTGCAAATACAATTATCAAAAACTTAAGCAAACGCCAGATAGAAGGATACTATTGTAAAGATAAAGAATCTGCAGTTAAGAAAGCATTGGAATTGATTCCAAAAGAAGCAAGTGTCTCTTGGGGAGGTTCAATGACACTTACAGAAACAGGATTAATGGATGCTATTAAAAATGGAGATTACAAATTAATTGATAGAGATGCAGCTACAAATTTAGAAGAACAAAGAAAAGTTTATGGAGAAATTTGTATGTCTGATGTTTTCCTAATGAGCACAAATGCAATTACATTAGATGGAGAACTAATTAACATAGATGGAAGAGGAAATCGTGTGGCATTTTTATGCTATGGTCCACAAAATGTAGTAATTTTAGCAGGTATGAATAAAATTGTTACAGATGTTGAATCAGGATTAAAAAGAGTACGAGATATTGCATCACCACCTAATACTGTTAGATTAAACAAAAAAACACCATGTGCTATTACAGGGAAATGCGAAGATTGCTATTCTCCTGATTGCATATGTGGACAATTTGTAGTAACAAGACGTTCAGGAGTTCCAAACCGTATTAAAATTATATTAATTGGAGAAGAATTGGGATATTAGATAAGGGCAGAAAAGAGGAAAAAACGTGAAAAGAGTAAAATTAAGCGAAAGAGTATTACCAAAATATACAAAAGGCGAAGAAATATTTAATATGGTATCACATATAATTGGTGGAGCTTTAGGAATAGTAGCAATAGTACTTTGCGCTATAGTTGGAGCAATTAATAAAAATGTTTATGGAATAGTGTCTGGAGTTATATTTGGAGCAAGCTTGGTTTTATTATATACAATGTCAAGTATCTACCATGGACTAAGCCCAAATATTAAAGCAAAGAAAGTTTTTCAAGTAATAGACCATTGTTCTATATTTTTATTAATTGCAGGAACATATACACCTTTTACATTATGCACTTTAAGAGAATATAATACAGCACTTGGCTGGTGGATGTTTGGAATTGTTTGGGGACTTGCAATTATAGGAATAATCTTAAATAGTATAGATTTAAAAAGATATAAAGTTTTTTCTATGATATGTTACCTTGTAATGGGATGGTGCATAATATTTAGAATTAATGTTATTTATAACTGCTTAGGGTTAATAGGCTTTTGGCTATTATTACTAGGTGGAGTTGCATATACAATAGGAGCAATAATATATGGATTTGGAAGAAAATATAAATGGATGCATTCTATATTCCATATAGCTTGCATAATAGGAAGCTTATTGCAATTTTTGTGTATATTGTTGTATGTTATATAATTAAATTAAATATAGGAGAAGAAAGTTATGGAAAAATTTATAGAAAAAATAGTTAAAAATGCTAAAATTAAAATAAAAAATACAGAATACATAGTAAAAACAAAAACTTGGTATTCAATTGAAGAAGATGAAAACACATCTTATATTAAGTGTGAATTAAGTAATAACAAAGTATTAGTTATTATTCCTGGTGACAATTTAATATCTATTGGTGAAATTATAGCGAATATGAATTATCAAAGAATAAGTGATGAAATTATTAAATATAATGATGTTATATTTAATAAAACAGCAAGTGGTCATCAATATATAACTAAAATAGAATTTGGTTTAGAAGATGAAGTAGAAGGAAGATGTATATTTGAAGATTATGAAGCTGAAAACAATGTGATTAGTTTAGGGATATTACCAGATAAATCAAATGAGAGAGCGGATGTTTATGGAGAGTTCTTAGAATTGGGAGACATTGAAATTTAAAATTATTGCCTTGGCACAAAATATAAGACTTGGGAAAAAACAGCCCCAGTCTTTTTTTATATATCCAATACCATTATCAAACTTTATTATATTATTATACAAATAGTGAAGAGCCTATTTAATATTAAGGATTTAATCTTAATTATTTACTGATATTTAGAATTCATACTTTTAATTTAAATGAGAATATATAAGAATCAACTAAAAGTAAAATCCACACAATTTGCACTTTATGTTTATTTGTGCTATAATATAAATATGTTTTGTACTCTTTAGCTTAAAGTAGTAAGTAGTGTAATACTTTTTACAATAAGCAAGTGATGAGAGAAAAGGGAACGAAACTATGCACATTCAAAAATTCATACATAAAAGAGAGGTATTTTTCTAATGAAAAAAGTAATTACAATCATTCTTGCGTTAATTTTAATGATGATTCTGGTCGCCTGTAATGGCAAAGACAAACCGCAAAACGAAAGTGAAACCACAACTCAAGACACAACAACTGAAACCGTTTCCAATACAGCGAGCAATTCTAAAGAATCGGAACTCTTGAACGAAATATTGGCAACTGACACATATTTGGGCCTTGCAGACAAGGCATATAAATATGTTGTTGACTATATTCAACAAGAAATTCCCGATGAGACAACTGACTATTTGTACAGGTGGCACATTGATGATGAGTACTCTTTAAGATTGAACACATTGACGCGTGCACTTACTTTAGAAAAAGGCGAGTACTGGAGAAGAGTTTTATGTAAAAATGTAGACTTTCCAAATTGTTTGTCTGCTGATATATGTATGACAGTTATCAATGATTGTACATACCACGAATCGTTAGATTCAATTGAGGTCTGGCAATTTGGAAAAGAACTGTTTGAGGTAGAGCTTCCCAGTAGCGAAATTGAAGTGGTAGGAATATTGGAAAATGATGGCACTTTTGAAACCATTATAAGAAGTGATAGTACTATTAGCACTATTATTTCGAAAGATGGCAAATTCGAATATGAAGAAATAACTTCTGATTGTGCCGGACCAATTCAGATGTTATATGGATCTGTATGGTATGTCGATATGAATGCTAACTTAATTCATATTAATGTTTTGAATAAGGAATTTGAATCTATAGCTCAAAATGTTACGAGCCTTGTTCCTGTTCACGATGGAACATACTCGATGGCATGGCGTGAAAAGGGTTCTCTCGAGTGGCATGAACCTGAGTTTTGTGTCTTACAAAATGGAGAAGTAATTCCTTGGTCAGAAAAAGGTGGAATGTAATATTATCTTACTCTCTCATCACTCCAATAGGAGCGGCTGTGGAAACACAGAACCGCTCTTTTTTGGTTGAATGCTATTAAATTAATCTTAAACAACAGAATATTTTAAAATTATTCGTGTACAATTTCCAATCCACAATTTGTACTAGTATCAGAGAAAATAATATTATTATCTTTTTTTAATGTTACGATAACTGAGGAAGAAATGCTTTCAAAAATATCTTTTTCCATTTTACCTTTAACAGGAGCAGAAAGCTTTAGTCCAGAATTATATTTTGATTGTATATTTAAATAATAGGGACCTCTTTTTAAGAGTATATCTAGAGAATTGTTATCTACATCATATTTTATTAATTTAGCATTATTATATGTGGTAAATTTAAATTCCTTATTATCTATTATTAAATCACAAATAATACCTCTAAAATTAAAGGCTTTAAAAGGAATATGTGCAATTGAAATCATAAAGGAAGCATTTGAATTTTTAAAGTTATTGCCTTGGCACCAAATATAAGACTTGGGAAAAGAACATCCCCAGTCTTTTTCTATATATCCAATACCATTATCAAAATTTATTATATTATTATTAATATCTATTAATCCATCTGCTCTATTTTTCATATTAAGTATAGCATGGTTACATTCCATAAATGGCACATATGAAAAAGGCCCCATTATATTAGGATTAAAAAAATTAGTATTTATGTTCTGATTATTAGAATATTTAATATCCCCAGAAATTGTAAGATTTTGAGCATCATCTTTAATATCGATATGGATTCTATCTTTAGAAAAAAAGTTATTACCAATTTTAATGTAGAAAGGTGAAAAACTAAATTTGAAATCATCAATAATATAATTTACAAAATATGATGAATCCATTGTAATAATTTGTATAAATGCTTTTTTCTCGTGTCCGTTTATATTTATGCCAGGAATAAAAGAAATTCCACTTTCATTATTTGTATTTTTAAAATACCAACCTTCAAAATAATTTTTATTTGTTTTTATATATTTTTCTCCCTGAAACAGTTCAAGATTTTTTATTAAAAATAGTTTTTTCATACTATGTAGTATTATTAAATTTTACGGTAATATTCAGTTTTTTTGAAATCTGCAAAAAAATGTAATTTTGTGCTTCCTAATCATTTAGGTTAACTCGTATAAAAAGTATGACTTTAAAATTAATTTTTAACAAAATTTCTAGTTTTTTCCAATTTTTGTGATATAATATTGATAGTTTTTAAATTGCGCAATTGCAAAGTGCACGATTGGAAAGAGAGGAATTACTATGACTAGTGAATTAATAAACAATGATAACGAAATTAATAATATATTTGACAATATTAAAGAATTAGTTATTAATAGTAGAAATAGAGTATATGCTACTGTTAATACTGAAATGCTTAATTTATATTGGAATATAGGAAAAGCAATAATGGAAATACAACAAGGTAATGAAAGAGCTACTTATGGAGAAACTGTACTTGAAAAGCTATCTCAAAAATTAACCAATGAATTTGGAAAAGGATTTTCATCTAGAAATCTAAGAACTATGAGAAAATTTTATTTAGTATATCCAATTTGGAAGACAGTGTCTTCCAAATTGAGTTGGTCTCATTATTTAGAACTTATAAAAATAGAAGAAGAACCTAAAAGGAATTTCTACTTAAATGAGTGCATAAATTCTATGTGGAGTGTTCGTGAGTTACAAAGGCAAAGAGATTCTTTACTTTATGAAAGATTGGTTTTATCTGCGAACAAAGAAAAAATATTAGAATTGTCTCAAAAAGGTCAAGATATAAAAGAAAGTAAAGATTTAGTAAAAGACCCATTCGTACTTGAATTTCTTGATATTAAAGAAAACACTGAGTATCTAGAATCTGATTTAGAGAAAAATATTTTGGAGCATTTAAAAGAATTCTTACTTGAACTTGGTAAAGGATTTAGTTATGTAGGAAATCAAGTAAGATTAACATTAGAAGAAGACCATTTTTATCCTGATTTGGTTTTCTATAATAGACTTTTAAAATGTTTTGTAATTATTGATTTGAAAATTGGAAAAGTATCACATCAAGATATAGGTCAAATGCAAATGTATGTAAATTACTATGATAGAGAAATAAAAACTAATGATGAAAACCCAACTGTAGGAATATTATTAAGTACTAACAGAAATAAGACAGTTGTAAAATATACACTTCCAGAAGATAATAAAACTATATTTTCGTCTGAATATAAATTGCATATGCCAACAGAACAAGAATTAATCGATGCAGTAGAAGAAGAAAAGAAAAATTTGGAATTAACAAAATAAATTAGTGAATAGTGAATAATGAATAGTTAATAGTGAATAGTACAAAAATAGAATCCAAATGCTGTGCATTTGGATTCTCAGACTATTGACAAACCCCAGATTTTTTTCTGGGGTTTTCGCTATATTCTAGAAAAATTTAATAAATTTATATTTCTAAGAATATTTTTTAAGAAATTTAATAAATCGAACTCAAAAGTAGGGTGTTTCTTCCTACTTTTAGTTATCTTTGTTACTATGTTTTTCATATTTTGTGCTGCACAAATCAGCCATGTATAATTTTGATTTTTCTCAATTCCTTTATACATAGCATATCTATATCCATGATTTTGTTTGCTATCTGCAAAACTTCTTTCTATTTTTTCTTTTCTTAATTTATATAATTCTTTGCCTCGTTCAGATAATCTGCGTTCTCGTGCATTTTCATTTAATTCTTCTTTTATATGTCTTCTAATTATTCTATATCCTTGAGATTTACAACATTTTTCTATATCTGGACAATTATCACAGTTTAACTTATCTGAATAATATTTATATCCGTTTCTATCAACTCTTCCGGTATATGGTAGTATTGCTCCAGTTTCAGGACATATGTAGTAATCATTTTCTTCATTATATTTAAATTTATACTTTCTTATTTCTGTATTTCCTTGCTGATAGCTTCTGTATCCAATTACTCCAAATATGTTATTGTCTTCAAAATATTTCTTTATATCTAAAGTATCATAACCAGAATCTAATGCCCATTCTTTTATATCAAATCCATATTTATGCTTAATATATTCAGCTCTATCTATGAAAGGAACAGAATCGTGTACATTGCCTTTAGTTACAAAACAATCAACAATTATATTAGCTTTAGAATCAACAGTTCTATGGTCTAAATACATAAATCCTTTTTCTTTATTATCTCTATGGTAATATCCGCTTTCTGAATCTGTATCACTTACTTTAACTTTTTTCTCTTCAACACTTTCTTTAAATTCAAATTCCTTTTTGCCTTGTTTTTTGCGTTCTTCATTTATTTCTTTTTCAAGCCATTCTTTTCTTTCATGAACTATTTGCTTAATTTCTTCATGAAATTTATTCTTATTTGCATTAGCTTTTTTATGAGTAGAATCAGTAAAGAAAGTTTCACCTTTTACTAAATTATATTTAATTGCTTGTTCTACAATATTTACAAATATCTTCTCAAAAATATCTGTACCTTTAAATCTTCTTATGTAGTTTTGAGAGAAAGTTGAATAGTGTGGAGTATCTTCACCAAAAGGAATACCTAAAAACCATCTATATTCAGCATCGACTTTAATTTTTTCGCAAGTTTTTCTCATTGATTTTAAACCATCTAATGCTTCAATGAATACTAGTTTAAACAACACAACAGGGTCAATACTAGGACGACCGTTATCAGCACAATACAAATCTTTTACTTCATCATATATGAAAGAAAAATCAATATATTTATCAATTTTTCTATACAAACTATCTTCTGGAACTAAATCTTCCATTGTATACAATATCAATTCATTTTGAATATTTTCTTTTTTACTTAACATATCTTTTACCTCCAATTACAACCTATTAAATTATATCATTAACAAAGAAAAAATGCAGTCTTTTCTAAGAAAAAACCACATTTTTCTATCCTATTTTGGTTGTAATTGGATACATATATTTTAATCTAAAAAAACAAAAAAGAAAAGAGCGCTGGCAAAAGTTTTTCAACTTTGTCAACACTCTGAGAATCCAAATGCTGTGCATTTGGATTCTATTTTTGGAGCGGGTAGCGAGAATCGAACTCGCGCTATCAGGTCGGAAGCATGACATTCTACCACTAAATTATACCCGCATTACTTTTATATTTTAACATATTTATAATGTCTTTTTCAAGAGTATTTATCGATTATTATATCAGTTATAGATAAATTAGAACGAATGGGGACAGACCCCTTTTGTCCGTTTTCGGACAAAAGGGGTCTGTCCCCATTCGTTCTTTACTAAATATTAAATTTATTGTATAATGTAAAAGGTGATAGAATTGAATTTATATAATGAAACTAAGGATATTTTAAGAAAATATAATATTTCGGCTAATAAAAAGCTTGGACAAAACTTTTTAATTGATGAAGAAGCTATTGATGGAATATTAGAAGCGGCTAATATAACAAAACAAGATTTAATTATAGAAATTGGTCCAGGTCTTCGGAACTTTAACTAAAAGATTACTTGATAACGCAGGTAAAGTAATCTGTATTGAATTGGATACAAGAATGATTGAAATTTTAAATGATAGGTTTAAATTTTATAATAATTTTAATCTTATAAATGAAGATGTTTTAAAAGTAGATTTAAAAGATTTAATAAATAAAGAAAAATGTGGAGATATAACATCTATAAAAATTGTTGCAAATTTACCATATTATATAACTACACCAATAATAATGAAACTTTTAGAAGAAAGATTAGATATAGAAAGCATAACAGTTATGGTCCAAAAAGAGGTTGCAGATAGATTGGTAGATAGTCCAGGAGGAAAAAATTCAGGAGCAATAACATATGGGGTTAATTATTATACAAAACCAGAAAAAGTTATAGATGTACCAAATACTTCTTTTATGCCTGCACCAGAAGTAAATTCAAGTGTTATAAAACTAACTGTATTAGATGCGCCATCTGTAAAAGTAGAAAATGAAGAACTTTTATTTAAAATTATAAAACTTGCATTTATGCAAAAAAGAAAAACACTTCTAAATGGACTTACTAATGGAAATTTAGGAAGCAAAGAAGAAATTGAAGAAATGTTAACAAATTTAAATTTAGATTTAAAAGTAAGAGGAGAAAAATTAAGTTTAGAAGATTTTGCAAAAATGTCTGACTATTGGTTGAAAAAATTGACAAAATAGCCATTTTGAGGTACAATTAATAAGGTTATAAGAGGAGAGATAAAAAATATGTCAGATAAAAATAGAAAAATGCTTGAAAATATAGAGTCCAAAACAAAGATATATTTATTTGTAATTGCAATAATATTAATTTTATTATGTATTAATATACCAACATACATTTTACCAAGCGTAATATTATATGCAATAATAATACTTTATACAAATTGGGTATATAAAAAGAGAAAAGGAGAAGTATCTAATTACATAAATGAGCTTACAATCAGTATGGATTCTGCAGCCAAAAATACATTAATAAATTCACCTTTTCCATTAATAATTTTAGAAACAGATGGAAATGTAATTTGGAGAAGCTCTAAATTTAATAAAGAATTTGCAAATGTAGGAATTAATAAATATATAGATGAAATTACAAAAGAAATAAAAACAGATATAGATAATAACAATATTCCTACAGTAGATAAAGAAGTGCAAATAGAAGAAAAAACATATCATATTATTGGAGACTATATAAAAATAAAACAAAAAGATAGAAAAAAAACAAACAAATATATGACAATTTTATATTTTGTAGATATAACAGAGGAAAAATTGTTATTTCAAAAATATAATGATTCTAAATCTTGTATAGGAATCATTATGATTGATAATTACGAAGAAATTGTTCAAAGAATAGCGACAGAAGAAAAACCACAAGTAATGGCAGCAATAGAAAAAAATCTATATGACTGGGCAGCTAAAACACAAGGAGTAATGATAAAAACAGAAAGAGATACTTTTGTATATGTATTTGAACAAAAATACCTAGAAGAAATGCAAAATGAAAAATTTAGTATTTTAGATGAAATAAAAGAAATTAAAACTAAAGAAAAAATACAAATAACTTTAAGTATTGCTATTTCCAACCAAGGAGAAACAAATTATGAAAAATACCAAGAAGCACAAGATGCAATAGATATAGCCCTTGGAAGAGGTGGAGATCAAGCAGTAATAAAAACAGAAGGCAAATATAACTTCTTTGGTGGAAGAGCTCAAGAACTAGAAAAAAGAACTAAAGTTAAAGCAAGAGTTGTTGCACATGCATTAGAAGAATTAATAAAAGATTCTGAGAATGTTATGATAATGGGACATTTAAATGGAGACATAGATTCTTTAGGTTCTAGTTTAGGACTGTATAGATTTGCAACAACTTTAAATAAGGAAGCTTATATAGTTAATGGGGCAAGAGGACTTGCATTAGATAGTTTTGTAGATGCTTTAGATGAACAAGAAGAATATAAAAATGTTATTATAGATAAAAGTGAAGCTTTAGCAAAGATAACACCAGATACTCTATTAATAATTACAGATACACACAAAAAAAGCTATGTAGAAGTTCCAGAATTATTAGAAGAAACAGAAAATATTGTTATAATAGACCATCATAGAAAAAGTACAGATTATATAGAAAACGCTATACTTAGTTTCCACGAAGCATATGCATCTTCTGCATCAGAATTAGTTACAGAAATAATAGAATATGGTACAAACGATATAGAATTAGAACAAATAGAAGCAGAAGGATTATATGCAGGTATAATGATGGATACTAAAAACTTTACTTTTAAAACAGGGGTTAGAACATTTGAGGCAGCAGCATATTTAAGGAAATATGGTATAGATATAATAAGAGTAAAAAAATGGTTCCAAAGTGATTTGGAAAGTTATAATGTAATAGCAGATATAGTAAAAAGAGCAGAAGTTATAAACGAATCTATAGGAATTTCTGAATACGAAGAAAAAGATAAAAATGCTAATTTAATTTGTGCAAAAGCAGCAGATGAATTACTTACAATTAGTAATATAACAGCATCATTTGTAATAGGAAACTTAGGAGATAAAATTTGTATTAGTGGACGTTCAATAGGAGATATAAATGTTCAAATAATACTTGAAAAACTTCGGAGGAGGGGGACATATTACACTAGCAGGAGCACAACTAGAAGGAATGACTATGGAAGAAGCAAAACATGAACTTATAATAAGAATAAACGAATATTTTACAGAACAAGCTTAAAAAAATACATAAATATAGTTAGAAAAAATAAAATAAAGAAAGCAAAAGAAAAAAATTAAATAAATATATCACAAATTGCAAAAAACTTTTTCTATTTTGACAGCCATATGTGACAAAAAAGTCTTTAAATATGTAGTAGAATAATTAATATTCGGTGCATAATTAAACATTATAGAGAAAATGTAGGGGCGACTAGTAGTCGCCCGCTTAAAATAAAATATGTAGGGAACGGGTTTCGTCCCGACCTGTAACAAGAAAATAGAAAAAGTTATTAAGGGTGGTAAGGATGTTTCAAAATATTATAGATGAAGAAATAAAACAAGAAAATGAAAGTTTTGGTAATGAAAAAAGTAAAAGAATAATAAATTTAAAAAAGCTTTTTTCAGTATCAGACTTTATTTTATATGCAGTATCATTTATGGTTTCAATGGTAGGATTTGGAGAAAAATTTGCGCCTTTTGGACTTGCTATATTTGCAGCTGTATGTAGTAATAGAATACCAGCAGGAATTGTATATTTAACCACTTGTTTAGGTACATTAATTGGTTTTGGAGTAAATGGATTTTTAAGCTATTTACTTACAACACTATTATTTATAGTTGCAACACTTATATTCAGACCAAGATATGAAAGTATGGATAGAAACGAAAAACAAAAATTAGGTGTATATGTTTTAGTATCTTCTTTTATTGTACAAGCAGGCAAAATGTTATTTACAATGTTTTTAGTATATGATTTATTAGCAAGTATAATGTTTTCTTTATTAACATACATTTTTTATAAAATATTTGCAAATTCAATTACTGTAATAAAAGAATATGGAATAAAAAGAGCATTTACTGTAGAAGAAGTAATAGGTGCAAGCTTGCTTTTAGCTATTGCAGTTTATTCATTAAATGGACTTAATATATTTGGGTTATCAATTAGCAATATTTTAAGTATTATGTTAGTACTTTTCTTAGGATGGAAAAATGGAATGCTAGTTGGAGCAACAGCAGGTATTACTATTGGAATGGTACTTGGAATAATAGGAAATTCGGAGCCAATATTAGTTGCATCATATGCAATATCACGGAATGATAGCAGGACTTCTAAATAGATTAGGAAAAATAGGTGTGATAGTAGGATTTATTGTAGGTAATGCTCTACTTACATATGTTGCAAATGGAAATACACTTCCAATTATAACAATAAGAGAAATACTAATAGCATCTTTAGGACTATTACTTTTACCAAAGACTATAGATATTGATATATCAGATATAGTTGGAAAAACTAAATTATTACCAACAACAGGTGGTGCATTAGAAGGGGCTAGAGAAGAAACAGTACATAAATTAAATAGTGTATCTGAAACAATATCTGAAATAGCTAGAAGCTATAAAGAAGTGGCTGCAACAACAATAGAAACAGACGAAGAGCTAAAAGAAGATAGCAAAAAGATCTTTAAAGAAGAATTAATAAGTAATATAGAAGATTTTACAGATAACTTATTATATGATGACATTATATATAGCGAAGATGATGTGTTAGATGATATATACGATATATTAGAAGATAAAGAGGAATTAACTAAAGAAGAATTAATTGATGTATTTGAAAAAAATAATAATTATATTATAGGATTAAACGAAGAAGATGAAAGACATAACGAAATAGAAAATGATATAAACCAAATAGTAAAAGCTATTAATCATACATATAGAATAAATAAATTAAATCTTATATGGAAACAAAGAGAAGCAAGCAATAAAAAAACACTTGCAAATCAATTACGGAGGAGTATCTAAAGTAATATCTTCACTTGCGAGTGACATAGAAGAGAAAGAAAAAAACGTAGGAAAGATGCCCTTAAGTGACCCGCAAAAGGAAGCAAAATATAAAATACAAATAGCATCTGCCAAAGCTACTAAAAATAATAGTGAAGTATCTGGAGATACAAGTATTCAAACAAGTCTTCATGATGGAAAGTACATGATGGCAATAAGTGATGGAATGGGATCAGGATCAAGAGCTCAAAAAAGTAGTTCAACAGTTATAAAAATGTTAAGAAGATTACTTACAACAGGTTTTGATAAAGATGTGTCAATAGGATTAATTAATTCATCTGTAAATTTAAATTCAACAGAAGAAACATATGCGAGTATAGATATATCAGTAATTGATAGAAATACAGGGAATATAGAATTTATAAAAAATGGAGCTTGCCCAACATTTATAAAAGCTAAAAACAAAGTAGAAGTTGTAAAAGCGGTTTCACTTCCTGCAGGGATTGTAGAAAATATAGATTTAGTAGTATATGATAAAGACCTAAAAGGTGGAGAAATAATAGTAATGTGTAGTGATGGAATATTAGAGTCTAATCAAGAACTTACTAATAAAGAAATATGGGTAAAAGAATTATTGGAAAATATAGAAACAGAAGATATTCAAAAAATTGCAAATATATTACTTCAAGAATCAATAGATAATGGCTTTGGAATAGCAAAAGATGATATGACGATACTAATTGCAAAGGTAGAAAAAATATAATTTGATAATTAGTATATAATATAAAATTGTAGAGAAAATGTAGGGGCGACTAGTAGTCGCCCGCTTTCCAAGGACATACTAAAATTTGTCAAAAAAGTATTTACAAAATTTGAATATATGTTATAATAAGAATAGAAATAGGAAGCCACAAAAATGTGGTTGCCATCAAAGATTGATTGAAATCACATCTCTAATGCCAAGCAGAGATGTGATTTGCTTTATTTGCTAATAATTATAGCCAAAGCTATAATTAAGGTAATAGCAATTATGGTGACTGCAACAAGTGCAGCGAAAAGTAGAATTATTATATGTAACATAGTTTGTTCAACCATAAGCATCCCCTCTTATTACAAGTATAAAGAGATGGCAGAACCACATTCCTGCATTTTCCTATTTCAAAGCAGATTATATAAAAACTGGAAATAAAAGTCAATACAAAATTGACAAAAAAGCAAATAAAATAAATGATTGACAAAATCATAAAAAAATTATAAAATATTATACAGTAAAAAGCGGTTGATAAATGGAAATAATTAATAAAATTATTTAGTGACACATTTAGAGCTATATATTAAACAAAAAAGAAGCGGGAATTAAATTCCAATTAGGGTGGCACCGCGGAGAAAATTAGATTATCTTCGTCCCTGTATACATTTAGTATGCAGGGATTTTTGCATGTATAGAATGATTGCAAATGATGTAGGGGCGACCTTTGGTCGCCCGCGGGCGAACGCAGTTCGCCCCTACAACAGAATTTTGAAGGGGGAAAAAAGGATGAACAAATACAGAACACATAATTGTAATGAATTAACATTAAAAAACGTAGGAGAAGAGGTAAAACTTTCTGGTTGGGTACAAACAATTAGAAACCTAGGGGCAATGAAATTTATAGATTTAAGAGATGAAGCAGGAATTACTCAAATTGTTGTATCTGAAGGAATAGATTTAAAAGATATTGTTACAGAATGCGTAATATTAGTAGAAGGAAAAGTAATAGAAAGATCAAATAAAAATGCAAAAATTGCAACAGGTGATATAGAAATTGAAGCTAAAAATATAGAAGTTTTAGGAACCTGTAAAAATATTTTACCATTTGAAATAAATTCAGAAAAGGCAGGAGAAGCAAGAGAAGATTTAAGATTAGAATATAGATTTTTAGATTTAAGAAATACAAAATTACACAATACAATTTTACTTCGTTCTGAAATAATGAAAACATTAAGAAATAAAATGGATGAATTAGGTTTTACAGAAATTCAAACTCCAATACTTGCAAATTCATCACCAGAAGGAGCAAGAGATTTTCTAGTACCAAGTAGACTACATCCAGGAGAATTTTATGCACTTCCACAAGCACCACAACAATTTAAGCAATTATTAATGGTTAGTGGATTTAACAAATATTATCAAATAGCACCATGTTTTAGAGACGAAGACCCTAGAGCAGATAGGGCTCCAGGAGAATTTTATCAATTAGACTTTGAAATGAGTTTTGCTAGCCAAGAAGATGTTTTAAAAGTATTAGAACAAGTATTTATAGAAGTATTTACAAAACATACAAATTGGAAAGTGGATTCAGCTCCATTTATAAGAATTCCATACTTAGAAGCAATGGAGAAATATGGTTCAGATAAACCAGATTTAAGAAATCCACTTATAATACAAGATGTAACTGATGTTTTTGAAGGGTCAGATTTTAAAGCTTTTGAAAATAAAACAATAAAAGCAATAGTAGTTCCAAATGGAGGAAGCCAAAGCAGAAAATTCTTTGATAGTATGTCAGAATTTGCAGTTCAAGAAGCAGATGCAAAAGGACTTGCATGGGTTAAATTTGATGAAGCAAATAATCCAGTTGGTGGAATTGCAAAATTTATAGATGAAGAAAGAAAAGAAAAATTACAGACAAAATTAAATGCAAACAAAGAAGATAGTATTTTCTTTATAGCAGACGAATTTAAGAAAGCTCAAAAAATAGCAGGAGCTGTAAGATTAGAACTTGGAAATAGATTAGATTTAATTAAAAAAGGTGAATATAAATTATGCTTTATAGTAGATTTCCCAATGTACGAATTATCAGATGAAGGAAAAATAGATTTCTGCCATAATCCATTTTCAATGCCACAGGGAGAAATGGAAGCTCTAGAAACAATAAATCCTCTAGATATTTTAGCATATCAATATGATGTAGTATGTAATGGATATGAAGTTGCATCAGGAGCAGTAAGAAACCATGATCCAAAAATTATGGTAAAAGCATTTGAAATAGCAGGATATAAAGAAGATGAAATAAAAAATAGATTTGGAGCATTGTATACAGCATTTCAATATGGAGCACCACCACATGCTGGCGCAGCACCAGGACTAGATAGAATGGTAATGTTAGTGGCTGATTCAAGCAATATAAGAGAAGTAATAGCGTTTCCAAAAAATAAAAAAGCAAGAGATTTACTTATGAGAGCACCAAGCCACGTTACAGAAGAGCAATTAAAAGATGTACATATTAAGATTGATATATAGGATGAAGCGATGAAAAAAATATTAATTACAGAGAAACCATCTGTTGCAATGGAATTTGCAAAGGCATTAAAAATAAATACAAATAGAAAAAATGGGTATTTGGAATCAGATGAATGGATAATTACATGGTGCGTTGGTCATTTAGTTACAATGTCATATCCAGAAAAATATGACGAAAAACTAAAGCAATGGAGATTAGATACATTACCTTTTATGCCTAAGGAATGGAAATACGAAATAATACCTGCAGTTCAAAATCAATTTAATGTTATACAAAGTTTACTACAAAGAGAAGATATTAGCGAAATATATAATGCCGGTGACTCTGGGCGTGAGGGAGAATATATTCAAAGACTAGTGCTTATGATGGCAAAGCCAAATCCAAATGCAAAAATAAAACGTGTATGGATAGATTCTCAAACAGAAGAAGAAATTTTAAGAGGAATAAACGAGGCAAAAGAGGCGTCTTATTATGATAGTCTTTCAGATTCTGCATATTTAAGAGCAAAAGAAGATTATTTAATAGGAATTAATTTTTCAAGACTTCTTTCTATTACTCATGGAAGAAGAGTTGCAAAACAGGTTAATGAAGAAAGAACATCAATAGCTATAGGACGTGTTATGACATGCGTTTTAGGCATGGTAGTTTCAAGGGAAAGAGAAATAAGAAATTTTGTTAAGACAAAATATTATAAATTAGTAGGAAAATTTGGAGAGCAACAAAACTTTGTAGAAGCTGAATGGAAGACACAAGAGAAATCTGAAATGTATAATTCTAATAAATTATATAATGATACAGGCTTTAAGAAAAAAGAAGATGCAAAAGAGTTTATAAATAAAGTAAAGGAATATAAGGCAGTAGTATCAGAAATAAAAAAATCAAAACAAAAAGAAAATGCACCACTTTTATATAATTTAGCAGAAATACAAAATGAGTGTTCTAAAAAGTTCAAAATAAAACCAGATGAGACTTTAGAGGTAATTCAAGAATTATACGAGAAAAAATTAGTAACATATCCTAGAACAGATGCAAGGGTTTTGTCTACAGCAGTTGCAAAAGAAATATCTAAAAATTTAAATGGAATAGCCAAAGGATTTAAGGATGAAGAAATAAAAGGATATATAAACAAAATGATAGAAGAAAAGTATTCTACTAATCTTATAAAAACAAAGTATGTAAATGATAGCAAAATTACAGACCATTATGCAATAATTCCAACAGGACAAGGATATGAAAATTATGATAAATTAGGAAATTTGCAAAAAGATATATACAAAATAATTGTAAAAAGATTTTTAAGTATATTTTATTCACCAGCAGAATTTAACAAACTTTCGTTAACAATAAAAGTTGGAGAAGAAATATTTACTGCAAGCCAGAAAATATGTACAAAACCTGGCTATTTAGAAATATTGAAACCAACTGTAGGGGTCGCTCCTTTAGGCGATCCGATAAAACAAACAAGCAATGTAGGGGTCGATGCCCACATCGACCCGCAAAATGATTTTTTAAACACATTAAAAAAAGGACAAGAATTAAATATTGTAGAGATTAATACAAAAGAGGCGGAAACAACACCGCCAACAAGATATAATTCAGGTTCAATGATTTTAGCAATGGAGAATGCAGGAAAATTAATAGAAGATGAAGAATTAAGAGAACAAATAAAAGGTGCCGGAATAGGGACTAGTGCAACAAGGGCAGAAATAATTAAAAAATTAGAAAAAATAAAATATATTGCAATAAACACAAAAACACAAATTATAACTCCAACCGAAAAAGGAGAAGCAATATATGATGTAGTAAATATTACAATGCCAGATATGTTAAATCCTAAACTTACAGCTAGCTGGGAAAAAGGATTAGAAATGGTAGCAAAAAAAGAAATAGTATCAGACGAATTTATGGAGAAACTAGAAAAATATATAAATTCTAAATTTGATAAAATGATAATGAAAAATGCGTAAATTGTAATTTGTATAGCAGATTTAATTTCGAAATTTTTAGGGGCGAACTGTGTTCGCTCGTTTTTCGTAGGAATAACTATTAATAATTTTTTAGCAACGCTTCGAAGTGACGGGCGACTACTAGTCGCCCCTACATTTACTCTATAAATTTAAATTATGCAATATACAATAAATGTTGACAGATTATGTAAAGTGTGTTAAAATAAAAATACAACTAGGATATGTTAGAAGTAACAATCTAGTTGATTATATAAATACTCTTCTTATAGATACGAAAAGTATTAATTTTATAACAAGGAGGTTTAAATGGAAGAGGTTAATTAGAAAAGGAACATTTGTTGATAGTAATAAATGTTCCTTTTCATTATTAGAATTCACAATTTTTTGGTGTTCTTGCAAATGGTATTACATCACGTATATTTTGCATACCTGTTAAATACATCATCATTCTTTCAAAGCCTAAACCAAATCCAGCGTGTCTTACACTACCGTATTTTCTTAAATCTAAATACCACCAATAGTCTTCTTCTTTCATGCCAAGAGATTTTATTTTATTTTTTAGTACTTCTAAATCGTCTTCTCTTTGGCTACCACCAATAATTTCTCCAATTCCAGGAGCAAGTAGGTCAGCTGCTGCAACTGTTTTTCCATCTGGGTTTTGTTTCATATAAAATGCTTTTATTTCAGCTGGATAATCTGTTACAAATACTGGTTTTTTAAATAATACTTCACACAAATATCTTTCATGCTCTGTTTGAAGGTCTGAACCCCAATGTACAGGAAATTCAAAATTAGCATTATTTTTTTCTAATTCTTTAATTGCATCTGTGTATGTTATTCTAGCAAAATTTGAATTTACAACATTATTTAATTTATCAAACAATCCTTTATCTATAAAAGAATTAAAGAAATTCATTTCTTCTGGGCAATTATCCATAACATATTTTATAATATATTTAACCATATCTTCTGCTAAGTCCATATCATCTTTTAAATCTGCAAAACAAATTTCAGGTTCTATCATCCAAAATTCAGAAGCATGTTTTACTGTGTTAGAATTTTCTGATCTAAAAGTAGGACCAAATGTATAAACATTTCTAAAAGCAAAAGCATAAGTTTCAACATTTAATTGACCACTAACTGTAAGATGTGCTGGCTTTCCGAAAAAGTCTTTAGAATAATCAACTTGTCCATCTTCTGTTTTTTGTAAATTGTTAATATCTAATGTACTTACATTAAACATTTCTCCTGCACCCTCGCAATCACTAGAAGTAATTATTGGTGTATGAACATATACAAATCCTCTTTCTTGAAAGAATTTGTGTATTGCATAAGATAAAACGCTGCGTACTCTAAATACTGCATTAAAAGTATTTGTTCTAGGTCTTAAATGAGATATTGTTCTTAAATATTCAAAAGTATGTCTCTTCTTTTGAAGAGGATAATCTAAATCAGATGCATATTCTAATGTTATTTTAGTAGCTTTTATTTCAAAAGGTTGTTTTGCTCCTTCTGTTTTAATAAAAGTACCAGTAACTTCTATTGATGAACTAAGTGGTAATTTACAAATTTCTGCAAAATTATCTAAAGTATCATCAAAAACAATTTGTATATTTTTAAAATAGCTACCATCATTTAATTCTATAAATCCGAATGTTTTAGAATCTCTAACAGTTCTTACCCAACCTTCTACAGTAACTTCTTTATTGATGTAGCTATCCATGTCTAAAAATAAATTTTTTATAATTTCCATATAAAGTCACCTCACAAAAATAATTCCTAAATAATATATCACAATTTTTAATAGTGTGCAACAGCTTAAATAGTTATTATTATGCCCAAAAAATCAAAAAAAAATTATTTTTTTTACAAAAAATGTATTCAAAATAAAAATAAAGTGATAAAATATAGTCAAAATTAAGAAAAGAAAGGAATGTCGTATCTTATGAAAAAAATTTATGAAGGTAAAACAAAAGATGTTTATTCATTAGAAAATGGAAATGTAATGTTAAAATTTAAAGATGATTGTACAGGAAAAGATGGAGTATTTGATCCAGGAGAAAATAGTGTAGGTCTTACTATAGAAGGCATTGGAAAAGCTAACTTAGAAACATCTATACGTTATTTTGAACTTCTTAAGGAAGCTGGAATAAAAACACATTATGTAGGAGCAAATATTGATGAAGCTACTATGGAAGTATTACCAGCTACTGTATTTGGACATGGATTAGAAGTTATATGTCGTCTTGTTGCAACAGGTAGTTTTGTACGTAGATATGGAGAATACATAGAAGATGGTACAACTCTAGAAGGTGGATATGTTGAATGTACATTTAAAAATGATGAGAAAGGTGATCCACTAGTAACTAAAGAAGGACTTGCAGCACTTGGAGTTATGACACCAGAAATGTTTGAAAGTATGAAAGAACAAACATTAAAAATTACAAAAATAGTTGCAGATGATTTAAAATCAATTGGACTTGATTTATGGGATATTAAATTTGAATTTGGTTATAATAATAACGAAGTAATTCTTATAGACGAAATAGCATCTGGAAACATGAGAGTTTATAAAGATGGAAAAATAGTTGAACCAGTTGAACTTACAAAACTTATACTTAATAGATAATATAATAACAAAAAAGAAACCACCACGGTTTCTTTTTTGTTTGAAGTTACAACTTCAGATGAATGTTTTTTAAATGCAAGTATAATCCCAACCATAGTATTGATACATTGCAGAGAGTGCAGCACCTTTGCTAAGTGATGAGATTGTATCAAATTTAAAATCAGGGATATTATTTTCCGTAAATCCAAATTCTTTAAAAACATCAAACTTTTGCAAAATAAAATTTGTAAAAATATCTGAGTTTTTTTTCAATGAATAATGGCCTATAGAAAAATATTCAGGTAACAAAGAAAATGAAAATGGATAAATTAGCTTTTTACAAATTGAGAAAAATTCAGAACTTGAAACAGTATTTTCAAGCAGAAGATGTTTTTCTGATTCAGTAATTAAATTTGAAATTTCAAATGATTTTAAATTACGAATTTTATTATGAATTATTGTAGTTGCATAACATCCAGTTTGTGAAATATTAATATATACACTATCATTATCTTTTTTACAACAGGGAAATTCCTCTGATATAATTTGACAAACAGAATTACAGTCTAAATATAATTCTATGTTATCCGAAATATCTTTTAAGCAAAGATCACAAAAATCATTGAAGGAGTACATAGAAGTAGTATATCCTGTAAAATAATTTGAAAATGAAAATGTTTTATTTTTCAAATTAATGTCGTCAAATGAAAAACAGATTGCTTTAATAGGAAAACAACATTCCAAATCACAAATTAATTGTTTAAGAGAATTTGAAGCATCAATCAAACTTGACATTGAATAGTCAAATGAGAGTTTTCCATCAAAATTTTTAGGACAATTATTAATGTGAGAAGAAAGAAAATCCCATGATAAAGGTTTGCCATCTAGTCCAACAACAGAAATTTCAATAGTATTCTGGTATATGCTTATTCCAACAAAAAATGCAAATGATGAGTTTATTTTGAAATCTTCACTTATAATTTTTGCTTCTATCATATCCATTTTTACCTTTTTAAGTGTTGGCCAAGATGAATTTACCTTGTTAACAATTCCTTTAAGACCGTCGTCCTTAACAGAGAAATTGCCAGATTGTAACACCCGAAGCATTCCTAAATTGCTTGATATTAATTTCCGAGTAGTAAATTGGTTTGCCATAAAAACATTCCTTTCTTATATAAATTATTAGTGTAAACTAATGGCAATATTATATCACAAATCAACATAAAGTCAAGACGGGTTATAGTACTGATTTAATAATTATATTATAAAACTAAAACCTCCACTAGAATACATTTGTTGTATTCTAGTGGAGGTTTTGCTTTAAAAATTTATCAAGAATGTATATTAATCCATTCTATTATTTCTTGTATAATCTTATCTTTATAATCATTCTGAACAATACGATGTTTTACTTTATCATATATTTTAATTGTTTTATCATTGCTTCCAAATTTCTCTAATATTAATGGCAGATTTTCACAGTTAATAAGCGGATCTAACTTTCCACCAAGTAAAAGGACTGGCAACTTTATATATTTAAATCTATCTGTAATATAGTTTATTCCTTGTTTAAACATAATTCCAACTAATCTCAATGTGAAATGATGACAGGCTAAATCATCATTTTTACTATATTCTAGCATTTCTTTGCTTTCACTATGTCTTTTCTTTAGTTTTATAAAACCTAATTTTTTATAAGGAATAATATTGAATAATTTTGATTTTGAAGGAGCTTCTAGTAGAGGGCTCGATAAAATTAATAAATCAACTTTATTATATGTAGAAACATAAGCACTAGCTATTTGTCCTCCAAAAGAATGTCCGAAAATTGCTAATTTTAAATTTGGATATTTTTCTTTTATATAACTTACAAAATAATGTAGATCAGTTAAGTAATTTGAGAAGTCTTTTATATCGCCTCGTTGACCAGAACTCTCACCATGTCCTCGTAAATCAATTGCAAAAACAGAAATATTATTTTTTAAAAGTTGTTTAATAAAATCTTCATATCTTCCTTTATGTTCTGCAAGTCCATGTATTATAATTAATCCTGTCTTGGAACCATTAATATATTCAGAATAATATGCTGTCATTAGGGACGGAGATTTTTGGCATTTAGTTATTTTGAAAAAACTTTCGTTCTTGAATAGGAAAAATCGATGATTTTCCATATTCAACAAAAAAGCTTGGCAAATATTCCACACAAAATTTTTTCAAAATTTTGGCGGACGAACAACAGCCGTGGACTTTGCAATAAATTTAAACAGTCTGACACAAAAGAAAGTCCACTGTTGTTCTAATTAAATCTCTACTCGAATACAATTAAACAAATGTATTCTAAAGTGGAGGTTTTGCTTTATGAGAAATATATCAATAGAAGAGCGTGCAATAAGTTTAGCACAGTATATTATAGATTCGAAAGATACAGTAAGGGGAGCTGCAAAAAAATTTGGAATTTCAAAATCAACAGTACATAAAGATGTAAGCGAAAGATTAATACATATAAATAAAGCACTGGCTATAGAAGTTAGAAAAGTATTAGATGAGAACAAGGCTGAAAGACATATAAGAGGTGGCATGGCTACCAAACTAAAATATAGTTCAAAAAGGGATGTTTCTTAGTATAGAAACATCCCTTTTAGACATTTTTTCACAAAACTACAATCTTCGACATAAAATATAGTAGCTAATTATTATGGAGTGGTAGTTATGAAAATAAGAAAAGGAGATATTGTAGGTAGAAAATCTTATGGAAAAGATGTTTTTTTTATTGTAGATAAAATATTAAAAAGTAGGTTAAATAATGAGTTTGCAATACTAAAAGGATTAAATATTCGTATAATGGCAGATAGCCCAATGGAAGACTTAGAAGTAATTAGTAAGCAAGAAGTTGTAAATAGTATAAAAAGATCTGAGACGGAGTTACAAAGGATAATAGAAGAACGTAAAGTAAATAGAAATTTAATAAGACAAAGGATTTATACAGGAAAAATATTGCATTTGGATGGAGATAAAAAGTACAGTGAAAAGTCTAGTAGATATTATAATAAAATTGGGCTTAATGCAGTAGTAAAAAATATAGCAGAGAATAAACAAGAGAAAGTAGTAATACCACTTTTAAACAAATATAATCCAGATATATTAATAATAACTGGGCATGATGCAATGTTAAAAAGAGGCAGTAACTATAATAACATATACAATTATAGGAATTCTAGGTATTTTATAAATACAGTAAAAGAAGCAAGAAAATGGGGAAAGAGTTCCGAAAAATTAGCAATATTTGCTGGAGCATGTCAAAGCTTTTATGAAGGTATAATATCAGCAGGTGCAGATTTTGCATCATCTCCTGGTAGAATTTTAATAGATTTTGTAGATCCATTAATAGTTGCAGAAAAAATTGCTATTACAGAGGATTATAAATTTGTAAGTAGTTATGAAATTGCAAAAGAGATAAAAGAAGGAGCAAAGGGAGTTAGCGGAATTGGAGCAAGGGGAAAAAGGAGGATAATAGGGTAAGTAATAAGAATGTAACAACAATGTAATACAATTGTAATATTTGACAAATAAAAGACATGTAAACTTACAGCCGCAAAGGAAATAGGACAAAAATGCAAGGAGATGTTTTTTGACAATTTTCACGTAAAATGGTATAATAGCGACATCTTAAATATGAAGGTGCGTGAGGTTTATGATTTACAAAAATGATATTTCTAGCATTAAAAATGAAATAGGCGAAAAAATAGGACAAAAGATAATTGTAAAAGGATCACTAGGGAGAAATAAACCTTTTGAAGAACAAGCGGTTATAAAAGAAACATATCCAAATATTTTTGTAGTAAAATATGAAGAACATGATACTAATGTTAGCTACAGATATACGGATATACTTACAAGAGATTTAGAAGTTTCAGTATTTGATGGAGAAGGATATTGTCCATTAATACCACCATTACAAAAGTAAAAATATAATAAAGTCAAAAATTCCTAATTTTTAGGAATTTTTTTTATCCTTCTAAATATAATATATATTATTAAACTTTTAAGGAGGGATTTTATATGCTACTAGAAACAGAAAAAGAGAGTGTATGCATAAACAAAAAAGTTGGACAAAAGAAAGAAGAAATTATAGTAGAAGGAGATGTTATAGTAAATGATATTAAACCAGATGTATTAAGTATAATTAGTACCAGTGGAATACCATGTGTATATAAAAAAGAAGTAATGGATGGAAAAGTAAGACTAGATGGAAGTATTAATACATATATTATATACTTAGCTGATAGTGAAGATAGTGCTGTAAGAAGTCTAAACACAGTTATTGACTTTACAGGTATGATAGATATAGAAAATTGCATGTCTTATATGTTGGCAAATGAAAAAGTAAATATAAAGAAAATAGAAACAAGAATTCTAAATGGAAGAAAGATAAATGTAAAAGTAGTATTAGAAATGGAACTGGAAATATATTCAAATGAAAATATCCAAATAGTATCTAATATTAATAATTTAGAAGACATTCAAATGCTAAATAATCGAAAGACAGTTAATTCTTTAATAGGAGAGGGAAATACTAAAGTTTATGCAAAGGATACAATAAGTATAGACGCTGTAGATGATTTAGCAGAGATTATGAAGGCTTCAATTAAAATCGTAGATAGAGATATGAAGCTAAGTTATAATAAAGTTCTAGCAAAAGCAGAATCAGAAATTTCAATTATGTATTTAACAGAAGATAATAGGATAAAAAATATTAGTGCTAGAATTCCAATAATGGGATTTATAGATATAGAAAATATTAGTGATAATAATATTTGTGATATAAATTATAAGATTAAAAATTTTATAGTAAAGCCTAACAATGTAGATGCTCACTCTATATATGTAGAAGCTGAAATAGAAATAACATGTTTTGCATATGAAACAAGAAATATTAATTTGATAGAAGATTTATATAGTATTGAGGCAGATTTAAGATTTACACAAAATAAAATAGTTACAATGCAAGATAAAACAAATATGAAAGACATATGTAATATAAATGAGCAATTTGCAATTTCAGAAATTGGAGATAATCAATTATATAATGTACAAACAATACCAATTATACAAAATACTATAGTTAGAAATGGAAAAATTATTTACGAAGGAGAATTAAATTTAGAGGTTCTTTTTGCTATAAGTAATGGAATGGATTCTAGGAATATACAAATACCATTTAATTTTCAAATAAATTGTGATAGTGTAACAGAAAATTCTAATATAGATACTATTGTAGATATAAAGAGAGAGGAGTTTGTAGTAAATGGAGGGAATATAAGTACAAAGATAGAGCTAGAATTTAATGTTAGTATTAGTAAAAATGAAAAGATAAATATAATAGATGAAATATCAAGGGAGGAAAGCTCTGAAAATAATATATATAGTATGGTAATATATTTTGTAAAACCAGGAGATACATTATGGAAAATTGCTAAAAAGTTTAGAAGTACCATAGAGGATATAGCAAGAGTAAATAACATAGAAGATGAAAACAAAATATATGTAGGTCAACAGCTATATATTCCTAAATCTGTAAATAGAAATATAGCGGTATAATAAAATGGATAGTATATATTCAAGAAGAAGAATAAAAATTCCTAAGATAAAAGGATTTTATACAAAGAATAAAAATGCTAAAAAATTTTTTAGCATTTTTGTTATAATATTAATAACATGTTATACTTTTTATAATTTGTTTTCGTATCTTAATCCAATATTTGAAAAATTATGCATAGAAAAAGCTAGAGGAATAGGTACATACATAATTAATAATGCATCAAATATTATATTAGACAATATAGATTATACAAATATAGTAAGTATAGAAGAAAAAGGAGAAGAAAGAGTTTTAAAAACAGATGTAGTTGTAATTAATAAAATTGCATCAGATATAGCATTAGAAGCCGAAAAACAGTTTATGGAATTGGAAGGTGAAGAAATACAAATACCAATTGGTGCTATAACAGGAAACAAATATTTAACAGGAGTGCGGACCAGATATAAATATACAGGTAATTCCTACAGGAAACGTTTTAACAGAAATAAAAAATGAGTTTGAATCGAAGGGAATTAATCAGACAGTATATAGAATATATTTAGAATTAACCTCCAAGGTTAGTATAGTAAGTGAATATAAAACAATAGATGAAGAAATAGTAAATCAGGTTTTATTAGTAGAAACCGTAATTGTTGGTGAGGTACCACAAAGTTATTATAATTTAGAAGGAATGAAACAAGAGGATATAACAGAGGTAATACAATAATAATTATAAAATTAAGAATTTTTTATTGTTCACGCCAAAACAACAAATGTAGAGTAAATGTAGGGGCGATTTTAATCGCCCGCAAACAATATAAAAAATTAAATTTATAAATCAGCAAATAAAAATCTTGATAAAAAGAACATACTATGATATAAATAAAATCAAATAAATATATAATTAGGAGGTAAAAAAATGGCAGATTTAAGAGGAACAAAAACAGAAAAAAATTTAATGGAGGCATTTGCTGGTGAATCACAAGCAAGAAATAAATATACATATTTTGCAAGTAAAGCAAAAAAAGAAGGATATGAGCAAATTGCAGCAATATTCCAAGAAACAGCTGACAACGAAAAAGAACATGCTAAAATGTGGTTTAAACTATTACATGGTGGGATTGGAACAACTGCAGAAAATTTAAAAGCAGCAGCAGAAGGAGAAAACTACGAATGGACAGATATGTATGACAGAATGGCTAAAGAAGCTAGAGAAGAAGGATTTGACCATATAGCAGATTTATTTGAAGGTGTTGCAAAAGTAGAAAAAGAACATGAAGAAAGATATATGAAATTATTAGAAAACGTAGAAAATGGATTAGTATTTAGCAGAGATGGAGAAAAAATATGGAAATGTAGAAATTGTGGGCATATTCATATTGGAAAAGAAGCTCCAGAAGTATGTCCAGTATGTGCACATCCAAAAGCACACTTTGAAATAAAAGCTGAAAATTATTAATAAAGTAAAAAATACAGCAAGGAAGCATTAAAGCTTCCTTTTTTATGTGAAATATGATTAATTAAACTTTACTTAACCTCGCAAATACTACTTTGGTTAAGACAGTTTAAAAATTTATGGCAAATTGCCAGGAGGTAGCACGATGGAAAAAAGCATCGTAGAAAGAGCAATTGGATCAATAAAGGAGTGCAACTTCAATTGTATGCCTATGCCCGAATTTAGGGAAAAGGAATATAGATTTGAAGATGCAACCAAGAAAATGGTTGCTGATGCAGGCTATGAGCTTAAGTGGCTCGACACCTTCAAAGGTGGATGTTGGCATGTCATCCCTATTGAATAAGTATTGCTCGCCCCGATTAACAGAAGTTAATCGGGGCGCTTTCCGTAAAAAAGAAAAAATCCAGAATATAAATTCTGGATTTTGGTATGTTTGTATTTGATTATCTCTTAGTTAATTTCAAATATTGAATCTTTAACGATTTTAAGAGCTTTTGTATATTATAAGTATATTGTAAAAATAGTCCACAAACTATTTTACAAAATTTACCAAAAATACTTGACACGTGCAAACAAATGTTTTAAACTAAATATACTTAAACAAAGGATGTGATGTGTTTGGAAGAAAAAATGTTAGATATAGGAAATTACAATATAAAAAACTTAATATACACAATAAGAGGAAAACAAGTTATGTTAGATAAAGATGTAGCTATGTTATATCACTATGAAACAAAGAAAATTAATCAAACTGTAAAAAGGAATATAGATAGATTTCCTGAAAAGTTTTGTTTTCAATTAAATGAAAATGAAGTAGAAAACTTGAGGTCACAAATTGTGACCTCAAGTTTAGAAAAAGAAAACTATGGAGGTAGAAGATATTTGCCTTATGCATTTACTGAGCAAGGAATTGCTATGCTATCAGGACTATTAAGAAATCAGATTGCAGTACAAGTAAGTATAAATATTATGGATGCGTTCGTAGAAATGAGAAGATTCTTATCTAGTAATTCAGAGATGTTTAATAGACTTATAAATGTAGAATATAAATTACTAGAACATGATAAAAAATTTGATGAAGTGTTTAATCAATTACAACAAGAAGAAAATATAAAACAAAAAATATTTTTTGAAGGACAAATATACGATGCATATAGTTTAATAATAGATATTATAAGAAAAGCAAAGCAAAAAATTTTAATTATTGATAATTATATTGATGATAGTGTGCTAAAAATGCTAACAAAGAAAAATAAAGATGTAGAAGTAGTAGTATTAACATCTGATAAGAGTAATATTTCAAAATTAGATATCCAAAAATTTAATAAAGAATATCCAATATTAAAAGTTGCAAAAACAGATAAATTCCATGATAGATTTATAGCTATTGATAATAAAGAATTATATCATTGTGGTGCTTCAATAAAAGATTTAGGTAAAAAGTGTTTTGGAATTAATATAATAGAAGATGAAAATATTATTAAAAAAATTATAGAAATATAAATATGAAAAGCGAAAAAGTGAGCAAATTGACAGATTTGTGCAACAATGATATACTATTTTTATTAAGGTTGGAGGAGATCATGAGTATAAATGATTATAAATGTGAAATAAAGAATGTAAAACTTGATGAAATTCAAGAAAAATGGAGATTTATGAGAATTCAAGAATCAGTAAGATTAGCAAGACAAATTTGTAAAAGAAATTCTACTGAAGAACTTTCAGAAGAGAATATGTCTTTTAGCGGAGGCACAGCAGGTGCTTCTTTTGAAATAAGCTTAGATTGTGGATTTTTAGTAATGATAAATTATTGTGATGCAGGTCCAATGTATGATGTTGAAGTTTATAAAAAGGGAAAAGATGATTTACAAACATATAGTAATTATATGGGAGGTATGTCATATAAGTATTGTAAAAATGGTATGATAGAAAAAACTCCAATGAGTAGAAAAGAACCTTTTTCAGATTTAGAAAATGAAAAGTTCCTTAACGAACCTATAAAGCTAATGGAAGCTTTTTTAAAAAAACATAAGGATATAGAGAAGTAATGTAAAAACCAGTATAGTAAAAAATCCAGAATATAAATTCTGGATTTTTTGTATATTTGTATTTGATTATCTCTTAGTTAATTCCAAACGTTGATTTTTCAATGGTTTCAAGGATTTTTGTATATTATATGTATATTGTAAAATCAACCCACGAATTATTTTACAAAATTTACCAAAAAACACTTGACACATACAAACAAATGTTTTAAACTGAATATAGTTAAACGAAGGATGTGATGTGTTTGGAAAATAAATTGTTGAATATAGAAAATGAGAATATCAAAAATCTAATATACACAATTAGAGGGAAACAAGTAATGCTAGATAGCGATGTAGCTAATTTATATAACTATAAGACTAAGTCTTTAAATCTTGCTGTAAAAAGAAACATGGAAAGATTTCCAGAAGAATTTTGTTTTAAGTTATCAGAAGAGGAATTTAAAAATTTAAGGTTTCAAATTGAAACCTTAAATAAAAAAATTAATAATGGTAATGTTACTAGAAAATATTTGCCATATGTGTTTACAGAACAAGGGATTGCAATGCTAGCGGGAGTATTAAAGAGTGAGATAGCAGTTAATGTAAGTATAAGCATAATAAAAGCATTTGTAGAAATGAAAAAATTTATAAACTCAAATGGACAAATTTTTGAAAGACTCACAAATATAGAATATAAACTGTTAGAACATGATAAAAAATTTGATGTTTTATTTAATGAATTACAAAAAGATAATAGTTTTAAACAAAAAGTTTTTTTTAAAGGACAAATATGGGATAGTTATAGTTTGATAGTAGATATTATAAAAAAAGCAAATAATAAAATTACAATAATTGATAACTATGTTGATGATAGTATACTAAAAATGTTATCAAAAAAGAAAACCAACGTAGAAGTAGTTATACTTACTTCAGAAAAAAGTAATATATTAAAATTAGACATACAAAAATTTAATAAAGAGTATCCTGTATTAAAAGTTGCAAAAACAAATAACTTTCATGATAGATTTATTATAATAGATAATAAAGAACTATATCATTTGGGTGCATCTATAAAAGACTTAGGTAAAAAGTGCTTTGGAATTAATCAGATAGAAGATGAAGAAATTGTGAAGCAAATACAAATATATACAGATAAATATAATAAATAAAATAGTAATTTTTTATAATTTATGATATAATTATTCTTGCAATAGCAGTTATATAGGAGAAAAATAAAATGAGAAAAAATATGAGATATTATAATAGGATAGATGAAATAGAAGATATTAATATTTTATCAGATTTAGTTTGTAAGAAATATCAATTAGGTAGTTTAAAAGATACATATGTTATTGAAATTGGCTATGAGGATTTTAATGCAATTCTAACTACTTCAACAGGAAAGTATTTAATGAAAGTTTTTAGGAATTCTCGTTCAGATGAAGAAGTAGAGCAATGTATAAAAAGAAGCTATATTGCAACTCAAAATAATGTGAAAACACCTAAAATTTATAAGAATTCAGAAGGAAATATTGTAACGATAATAAAACATTTAAATTCTAGATTTAGAGTATCTGTAATTGAATATATAGATGGAAATAACTTTTTTGATTTAAATAGAAAACCAACATTAGAAGAATTAATGAAAATTGTAGATATTGGAAGTAATTTAAATAAAATAGAATATAAGCCGAATTTTATTTATGATACATGGGCAATAACAAGTTTTTGTGAGGAATTTGAAAAAAAGAAAAAATATTTAGAAGAAAAATATTTAAAAATAGTGGAATCAATATATAATAAATTTAAACAATTCGATTATGATAAATTACCTAAAGCATTTGTTCATGGAGATATGATGAGTACAAATTTGATGTTAGATAAAAATGATAATATATGGGTAATAGATTTTTCTGTTTCTAATTATACAGCAAGATTAAATGAGATTGTAGTAATATGTGATGATGTTGCATTAATTCCAAGTGATAAAGAAGAATCGGAAAAACGTATTAAAATTGCATTTGATGAATGGTGTAAAAAAGTTAAGGCAACTGAATTTGAAAAACAATCTTTTCAAATGTTGTTTGATGTTGCAAATGCTATAAATGTTTTAAATCCAAGCTATGAACTTGCTACAGGAAATGATTCTGATGAAACGAAAATGCATTTAAACGCTGGACTTTTTGCTTTAACTTTATTTAAATAAATATAAAATTTTTATTACAATTTATCTAATATAATAAATGAACATAGCAAAAGATAGACAGACTTTGAAAAATGAATTATAATGTAACAAGGTAATATGCATTATAATATACAAAAAAATAAAATTGCCAAAAGAAGGGTTATATTAAAAAAAGCTAATTATGAGATATATAGTTATATAGCATTTTTAGCTTTTTTATTTTTATATAGATTAAATTAATACAGAGTTTTTTAAAAATAATTTGTATATTACGTGTCTATTATATGTATATTACAAAAAAATAAGCGAACAAATCGGAAAATAAAAATGCACTGTTTTCAAGTATTACAGCGGTTTTCGTGCGACAACTACTAAACACATACAAAAAACCTTGAAAGTATTGGCACTTCCAAGGTTTGAGTAATTTTTGTAAAAAGCATATTATCTCTTAGAGAATTGAGGTGCTTTTCTTGCTTTTTTAAGTCCGTATTTTTTTCTTTCTTTCATTCTAGCATCTCTTGTTAAGAAACCTGCAGATTTTAAAGTTGGTCTATATTCGCTATTTGCTTCTACTAAAGCTCTTGCTAAACCATGTCTTATAGCACCTGCTTGACCACTAATTCCTCCACCTGTTACTTTTGCAATAACATCAAATTTATCTAAAGAATTTGTTGCAACTAATGGTTGTTTTGCTATAACTTTAAGTGTTTCAACACCAAAGAATTCATCTAAAGGTTTATTGTTTACAGTAATATTTCCATTACCATTTACTATTCTTACTCTTGCTATAGATTTTTTTCTTCTACCTGTTCCATAGAATGTTATTTTTTCTTTTTTTGCTGCCATATTATTTTACCTCCCAAACTTCAGGTTTTTGTGCTTGATTTTCATGCTCTGCACCTGCATATATTCTTACTTTGTTAATCATTTGTCTTCCTAATCTGTTATGTGGAAGCATTCCTTTTATTGCAAGCATCATTGCTTTTTCTGGATTATTAGAAAGCATATCTCTTGCAGATACTTCTTTCATTCCTCCAATATATCCTGAATGATGTCTGTAAATTTTTTGATCTAATTTTCTTCCTGTTAAAATAACATCTTTTGCATTTAATATAATAACATGATCACCTGTATCTTGGTTTGGTGTAAATGTTGGTTTGTGTTTTCCTCTTAATAATTTTGCAGCTTCTGCAGCTACTCTACCTAATGGTTTTTGACTAGCGTCTATTATATACCATTTACTTTCAACTTCGTTCTTTTTAGCCATATATGTTGTATTATTCATTGAAAATGTTCCTCCATTCAATATTGTATTTTTTTAAATATATTAGTAAAAAGAATATATTTTAACTACCGGGAATAGGATAAAATATAAACTTACCAATATTCGTACCCCAATATTTTAATATAGAAATAAAAAAAAGTCAATAAAAACCTTGACATTTTTAAAAAAATACTGTATTATTAGATAGTTAAAGAAGAAGAATCCACTTCTCACCTTATCTATAAAGGAAAAAGGTTACTATTTAATTACAAAATATAACAGTAATATAAATAAAAATGTGGATTAACTTGTTCTTTAAGAACAAGTTTTTTTGTTTGTTTCGCTAAATATAATATGAGAATAAGAAGGCGAAACGGACTAAAAACGAGTAGTACAAGGCAAACAAGTAAAAAGTGACGAAATAGTGCGTGGCACATTGAGGAACTTTTTATGAAGTTTAACACAGTAATACGAAGTTTTTTGAACGTTTGGAGGTGAATTAATATAAAACAAGACCAGCCAATCAATGAACAAATAAGATTTAAGGAAGTTCAAGTAATTGATGAACAAGGTAATAAATTAGGAAAAATACCTACACATAATGCTATAGAGATGGCAATGGAAAAAAACTTAGATTTAGTTTTAGTATCTTCAAATCCAGAAAATCCAGTTTGTAAATTAATGAACTATGGAAAATACAAATTTGAACAAGCTAAAAGAGAAAAAGAATCTAAGAAAAAGCAAAAAACTTTTGAATTAAAAGAGTTAAGAGTTACACCAAATATAGAAGAACATGATTTTAATTTTAAAATTAAAAATGCAAGAAAATTTATAGAAGGTGGGAACAAAGTTAAAATAACAGTTAGATTTAGAGGTAGAGAATTAAACTATGTAAAATTAGGTGAACAAGTATTAAACAAGTTTGCAGAAGAACTTTCAGAAGTGGCTACTTTAGAAAAGAAACCATTATTAGAAGGAAAAAATATGTTTATAATACTAGCGCCAAATAATAAATAAAACATAATAGGAGGTAAAAAATATGCCAAAGTTAAAAACAAATAAAGCTGCTGCTAAAAGATATTCATATACAGCAAGCGGAAAAGTAAAAAGAACATCAGCTAACTCAAGACACAGATTAGCAACAAAAACAAAGAGACAAAAAATGTCTAGAAGAACAGGTGCTTATGCAGATAAAACATGCGAAGCAGGAATTAAAAAGATGTTACCATACGGAAATTAAGGAGGGAAAATAAATGGCAAGAGTAAAAACAGCAAGAATAACAAGAAAAAAACATAAAAAAGTTTTAAAACAAGCAAAAGGATATTTTGGAGCAAAAAGCTATAGATTTAGAAATGCTAACCAAGCAGTTTTAAAATCATTATCATATGCATATGTTGGAAGAAAGGACAAAAAAAGTGATTTCAGAAAATTATGGATTACAAGAATAAATGCTGCAGCAAGAATGAATGGTACAACATATAGCAAATTAATAGCAGGACTAAAAAAAGCAAATGTAACAATAAACAGAAAAATGTTAGCAGATTTAGCTGTAAATGATGCAAAAGCATTTGAAGAAATTGCAAACATAGCAAAAAATGCATAAATAGAATTATAAAAAAATGAAACTGAAAACATTTCGGTTTCTTTTTTTTGTGGAAATGTTATATAAATTGTAATTTATATCGAAGTGTGAAGTGAGAGGTGGGAAGTGTGAAATTAAAGTGAAACCTACGAAGCCTATCCCTAAAAGCACACCTCACACATCCCATATCACGCCGCAAAATTACAATTTTTTGTTTTGCCAAAAGATTAAAAACCTATTGTTTCTTCATTTTAGGTTTTGAAATTAAAGATGCAATATATCCAAAGAATACGGCTGCTGCAATTCCACCAGCAGCTGCTGCAGTACCTCCAGTAAAAGCACCAACTAAACCGTTTTCTTGTACTTTTTGGACTGCTCCCTTAGCGAGTAAATTACCAAATCCGGTTAAAGGAACTGTTGCTCCAGCCCCTGCAAAATCAACTAAATGTTGATAGATTCCGTAAGCCTCCGTAATATTGCACCTGTTGTTACAAAAATTACAAGTATTCTTGCAGGAGTAAGCTTTGTTTTATCAATTAAAATTTGACCAATAACACAAATTAAACCACCAACAATAAAGCATCTTAAAAATTGCATCCAATCTAAATTATTAAAAAAATCTTGCATATTGATATTCCTTTCTATGAATTATAATTTGTATGATAAATTGAATTTTATATCTGTAGGGGGCGCTGCCCACAGCGGCCCGCATTTATTTGTTTATTTTTCGGGTCAATGTGGGCATCGACCCCTACAACGTTTGCAATATGTTTAATCACACAAATTACAATTTGTTTAAACAAATATGTTTTCAATTGCTATTGCATGTGCAATACCTGGAATAGATTCACCTTGTTGAGCTGAGGTAGAATTTGTTAAAGCTCCTGTTGCTACAAGAAGTATTTTATTCAATTTCTTTTGTTTTAATTGATTAAATAAGTAACCAGAAAAAACAGTTGCACAACAAGCACATCCAGAACCACCAGAATGAGTATCTTGAGTTTCTTTATCAAACATCATAACACCACAATCATTGTAATTGTTTTTTATGTTATACCCCTGAGATTCGCATAGCTCTGTTGATATTTCTTTTCCTACATATCCTAAGTCTCCAGAGAATATACCATCATAATAACTTGGCTTTCTACCAGTATCTTTAAAATGAGTAATTAAAGTATCAACAAATGCAGGTGCCATAGCGGCTCCCATATTATTTGCATCTTTAATCCCCATATCTACAATTTTTCCAGTTGTAATACTTGTTATATAAGGACCCTTACCATTTTTAGAAACTATTGCACTACCTGCCCCCGTAACGGTCCATTGAGAACTAGGCGGTCTTTGATTACCAAGTTCTAAAGGAAATCTAAATTGTTTTTCTGCACTACAAAAATGACTTGATGCAGTAGCAATTATATTTTCTGCTGCACCTCCATCTATAAAAACAGAAGCTAAACTTAAACCTTCTACAAATGTAGAACAAGCTCCAAAAATTCCGGAAAAATGGAACACCTAATTCCCTTAAACCAAAACTAGAAGAAATGCATTGGTTTAACAAATCTCCTGCAAAACAATAATCAATAGTGTTTGCAGAAATTTTAGATTTAATAATACTTGAATTAACAGCTTCTTTAATTATTTTACTTTCAGCTTTTTCCCAAGTTTTTTCTCCCCAAAATTCATCTTCCAAGCATTTATCAAAATATTTTGCCATGGGACCCTCGGCTTCTTTTGGTCCAACAATAGAAGCCGTTTCTAAAATAGAAATTGGATTATCAAATTTAACAGTTTGACTACCTAATTTTTGCATGTTAATCTCCTTTCGAAAATTGTTCGAATTGTAATTTGTATGGAAGTGTGAAGTGAGAGGTGGGAAGTGTGAATTTAAAGTGAAGCTTACGAAGCCTATCCCTAAAAGCACATCTCACACATCTCACCTCACACCGCCAAATTACAATTTATCTTAATAAAATCAAACAATTTAATTATACTAATGTTATAGACTGTGTATTAAAAATCAAATAAACAATTCCAACCAATATAGAAGCTGAAATTCCATAGACAAGAACAGGACCTGCAACGGTAAACATTTTTGCACCTACACCCATAACATATCCTTCAGACTTGTATTCCATTGCTGGTGATACAATTGAGTTTGCAAATCCAGTAATAGGAACAAGAGAACCAGCACCTGCAAATTTTCCTATCTTATTAAATAAATTAAGGGCAGTTAGAAATGCACTTAAAAATATTAAAATAATCGAAGTAATAGTTGCACTTATTTCTGTATCTAAACCTCTATATTTGCAAATTTCCATAATAAGTTGCCCTATAGTGCAAATTAAACCACCAACCCCAAAAGCACTTAAACAATTTCTTATTATTGGAGAATTTGGCGATTTTTTATTAACATAGTTTTGGTATTCTTTTTGCGTATTTATAGGTTTCATAAGTATCTCCTTTCTATTATTCTCTATTTGAATCAATATCAAAAGTAAGTTCAATGGTTGAATAATACTCTATAATTTTATTGCCATCAATTTTTGCTTTTTGCTCTAAGACGGTAACTGATGAAATATAATCTATAGATTTAGATGCGTCTGCTATTGTTTTAGTAATTGCATCTTTCCAAGATACATTAGATACGCCTGTTAATTTTAAATGTTTTTGAGCTGCCATAAAAACCTCCATTTTAATAAATATTTTCTAAATATATATTTTCCAGAAGAACTAAAAATATGCAAATAGGTTAAAAAAATAAAAAAATGTTACAGAAATATTACAATTGAATTACAAATTGTTTAAAGATATTGACTTTTTAGTAAAATAATATAAAATATTTGTGAATAAAAATTGGATATAATAGAAAACTTTACTAAAATGTATAAAAAATTCAAGTATCAATATATATAAATTGTAAATTATATTAAATAAGAAAAAATAACAAACTAAGGAGAAAATAATGCCAAGCTGTTTAGGATTATATATAGAAAACAATATAATTAAATATGCTAAAATTTCTAAAGAACGTGAAAATATTAGAATTGAATCTTTCGGTATGAAATTTTACGATAACATAGATGAAACAATTAAGCAAATTATAAGCGAAACATATAGCTATAAAACACCGATAGCAGTAAACTTGTCTGATGAAAAATATATGTATGCACACTTATTTAATCTGCTTAACAAAAAAGACTTAGAAAAGGCAGTTGATACCGAGTTCGACTTTTATTGTAACGAGGTAGGAAAAAATAGAAATGCATTAGAATACAGACGCTTATTATTTCCAAATTTAGAAGATAGAGACAAAACTACTAGTTTATATGCATATACAGAAAAATCTAATATAGTAGGAAAGCTACAAGTTTTAGATTCATATAAAGTAACTGAAGTTGTACCATTACCATTAAGTATAGTAAATTTAAATACATTTATAGATAAAAGAAATAGTGTAATTGTAAACATAGAAAAAAATACTTCTGTTACAACTATAGTAAATGGACAAATACAAAAAGTTGATATAATAGAAACTGGTATGAAAGAAATACTAGACAGTATTATGCTAAGGGAAAATTCATATGCTAAAGCATATGAAATATGTAAAAATACTACAATATATACTACACAAGGAAGAAATCTTCAAGTAGAAGAAAATGAATACATGGAAGATATAATGCCAGTACTATATAAAATTGTAGAAAATGTAAAACAAATTATAGATGTAAATCAAATTGATATAAATGACATATATATTACAGGACTTGCGGCAGCTATAAATAATGTTGATTTATATTTCCAAGAGAATTTTCCAGATAAAAAATGTGAAATACTATCACCATTTTTTATAAACAAAAGCAATGTAAAATTAAATATAAAAGATTATATAGAAGTAAATTCAGCAATATCTTTAGCTTTGCAAGGAGTAGGAATAGGCACAAAAGAAATTAATTTTAAGCGTACAAATACATTAGATAAAATTTCTAAACAAATGAACATAGATTTAGGTAGTTCGCAAAGCAAAAAAGAAAAAGATGTAAGTAATACTGCTAAATCAGAAAAAACAAAGAGCTTTAGTGACGGATTTGCAGGTGCCTTAGATAATATAGAAAAAATGCTAATTAGAACTGGTGCTTCAATTTTAATACTAATAATTATATATATAGTTTTTGTAAAAACAATATCAGGACAAATAAACAAAAAAGAGCAGGAAGTAGATTCATATATAGCAGATACAAACCAAAAACTAGAAACTGTTACTAAATATACATCAGCAGTAAATGATAAAACTAGGCATTACGAAAGCTTAATAGCAAAAATAGATGAAGCAAACCAAAAACTTACAGAAAGTTATGCAAGAAAAAATTCAATACCTAATCTATTAAGCGATATAGAAAGTGTAATACCAAAAGGAGTTCAACTTTTATCTATAAAAAATCCTACTACAAAAACAGTACAAATAGAAGCACAAGCAAAAGAATATGAACAATTAGGATATTTTATATCTAAAATAAAAGTAGATGGAATTTTGGCAAATGTAAAATCAACAGAAAGTGTAAAACAAAACGAATATATAAAAATCACCATAGAAGGAGATTTAGTATATTAAAAGATAAGGAGTAAAACGTGAAAAAAATAATAATTGGATTTATAATTATATTATTATTAGTTTTAGGATATTTCATGTGTTTTAAAAGCATTAATTTAGGAAGTATAAAGATTGAAAGTATAAAAAACATAAAAGACATGAGCAATAATTTAGATTCAAAATTACAACAAGCATATGAGCTTTCAGATCAAACTTATCCTAAAGAACTTAACGCTTTGGAAGAGTCTATAAAGAAATTAGAAACTAGTAAAAATAAATATAATACAAAAGTAGCATATGCTACATCAATTGAAGATACTTTTGGAACATATTTAAGGAACTATAAAATAGAAACATTAATGGTTGATTTAGGTAGACACTCAAGACAAAATGGTTTAAAAGACTTGAGATTAGATTTAAAAACAACAAAAAGTGCAGAGGTGTATGACCTAGATTTAACAATAGTAGGAACTTATGAATCTGTTTATAATTTTATATATAGTATAGAAAATGACGACGATTTGTTATTTGAAATAGTAAATTTAAATGTAGAACCTTATATGGTGAGAACAACAACTACTGTAACAGGTGAAGGTGCTAGTACTTCAACATATGAACCATACAGCTCAAAAGAAACAATAACATCTACACCAGTTATTACTTCAAGTAGCAGTAATAGCACAACAAATAAAGAACAAACAAATATAACAAATAATAATACTAATGATAATAATGCAATAACAAATAATAACAATAATACAGATAAAAAAGAAACAAGTACAACAAAAACAGATGTAGCATATGATCCTAAAAATGTACAAGCTCAGTTTACTGTAGAAAATATTACAATAAGCTTTGATTAAAGGAGGAATTATGGCTAAAAATGTAATTAAAGAATCAGCAATAGTAGTATTAATACTATTAGTTGTAGCTTTGCTTTTAGGAATACTTTTCTATGATTATATTCCAATGAATAAAACAGTTCCATATAAAGTAGAAGCTTATAAAATATCAAATGAATTAGAAGAAGAACTTGGTAAAGAAGTTTTAGAAGACCAAACAATAGTAAAAACATATACAGTAGATAGTGCAGATTTAGAATTATATCAAAAAGAAAACGATTATGATATAGGAAAAAAGAATCCATTTTCTACTGTAGGTACAGAAACAATAACTATTACTGATAATAATAACGAAAATGGTAATGGGCAAAGTAGCTCAAATACTGTTAAAGACAATCAAGCAAATATAAATACGACAAAATAACAAAAAAGTCTTGATTTTGTACTAGCAATAGTATATCATAATTTTAGGTATTATTTATTTTAAATAATATATATACAAATAATAAAAAAGAAGGAGGGAAACAAATGATGAAAGGACAAAAAGGTATAACATTAGTTGCATTAATTATTACAATTATAGTAATGTTAATATTAGTAGGTGTAAGTATATCTGTAGCTTTAAATGGAGGATTATTTGATAATGCTAGAGATGCAGCAAGAAAAACACAACAAGCACAAGTATCTGAAGCAGCTGCTTTAGCTAAAGCAGAAGTTTTATCAGCTTACTATAATACTCCTGCAGCTGAAACTTATACATGGCCAACAGGACCTGAATTTGCGGATATGGTTGAAGAATACTTAGATGGTGTAACAATGGAAGCAGAAATGGTTGATGGTGAATATACTTTATCAACAGATGATGTAGAATATCTAACTGGAGAATCAGCACCAGTAGTTGATTTAAAAACAGAATATGCAGCATCTAATAGCTAATTTAATTAACTTAAGGATAAATTAAATATTACAAATAAATTTGGGCATATACAATTATTGTGTATGCCTTAATTACTATAAAGGAGCAGATAAAATTGGAATTAATAATATATGGAGCAATATTTATAATAGGAACATTACTTGGAAGTTTTTTTACACTTGCAGTATATAGAATACCATTAAAACAAGATATTACACATGAAAGGTCATATTGTCCAAAATGTAACCATAGATTAGAATTTTTAGATTTAATTCCAATACTTAGTTACCTTTTTTTAGGTGGAAAATGTAGATATTGCAAAGAAAAAATAAGACCAAGATATTTATTATTAGAAGTATTTTCTGGATTATTATTTTTATTATTTGCAATTAGTTTAAAAATAAATATATTTAATTTAGAAATAAACAAATTAGTATATTTAGTATTTGGAATGTTTTATATTAGTACTTTATTTATAATAGGTGGAATAGAGAAGGAAAATCATTTAGTTTCTATACCTGTATTAGTATTTGGATTAATAATAGAAGTTTTATATATAATATATTTATATATAGTAAACATTAGTATATATAAATATGTAATATATTTATTTTTGATACTTACAATTTTAATATTGAATAAAAGTTTATTAAACAAAAAAGAAAAACAAAGTTATGTATTGAAAATACTTGCATTATGCTTTTATTTAGTAATAGGAACAAAAGAAGAAATTGCAATTGCAAGCATAATAATTACATTATTGCTTGTAGCAATAAAACAAATAATAAACAAATTAAAACAAAGAAAAGAAAAAACAAATATAAATAAACAAATCCCAATAGGATTTTATTTATGTTTTGCAAATATTGCAGCATTAATTATATATAACTATATAGTATATTAAAAATATAAAATTACATTATAATTTGTAGTTGGCATTTGGCGTTTGGTAGTTTCTATAAAAAATTGAAATCTAAATACCAATTACTAAATGCTAAATGCAATATACAAGGAGAAAAACATGACAATAAAAAATTTAAAAAAATCAAATGGTTTTGCGGCATCAGATGCGTTAATAGCAGTTTTAATAATAACATTATTTACAGGAATAATAGCAAGTCTGTTATATAACATATATTTGTCAAATGCTTCTTTAAAAAGAATGAGCAAAGCAAATGGATATATAGTAGATGTATTCGAATATGTAGATAAAATATATTATGATAAAGTAAGCGAAAATGAATTAATAACATACTTTAATAATAAGTACTACTATCAGGAAGATGGAACTACTCCGAACGAAGATGTAGAAGTAGTGGCAGAAAAGGATGAGGATACTCTGGTAGAAAAGTATGGGGATATTCCATTTAAAGCAATAATAGATTTGAAAAACTATAATGAAATGGAAGGAAATCCAGATACAAAAGAACTAGATTTAGTAAAAGAAATAACTATGACAGTAAAATATAAATTAGGAAATAAAGAACAAGAAATAACAATAAAAAGAATAAAATCAAGAGAAAAACTAGTAACACCAAACAAACCAGATTTAAATCTTTTAAGTTTAGAAGAAGGTCAAAGAGCATATTCTATTAAAGAGATAAATAATAATTATGTAGTGTGCAACGAAAATGATACTAATTGGTATAACTATGAAAATGGAGAGAGTGCAAAAGTATTAATTACTAATAAAACTTTAGAAGTAGGATATATATTAGCAGAAGAAGATACATTAATATACCAATGGATTCCAAGATATGCAGAAGATTCAGAAGGTAATATAAAGTATTTATACAGTAATACAAATAAATATGTAGCAGAACAAGAAGGGTATGAAATATTAGTAGATTTGGAACAGGGAACTGTTAATAGCTCTTTTACAGATAGTACAGGTGAAGAGACAATACAATTAGTAGGAATTTGGGAGCAATTGTTAGACACAAATCTAGAATTGTAGAGAAAATGTAGGGGCGACTAGTAGTCGCCCGTGCTACAAAGACATACTATTAAGAAATGCCTTCGAAGAGCGGGCGACTACTAGTCGCCCCTACAAAAAATTGCAAATTTAATTGTTTAATAAAAAATCTGGTAATTTTATGAAATAACAAAAAATATGTACAAAAAAATCTAAAAATGTATTATAATAATAATTAGTATCAAAATATTGTAGGGGTCGCACTCCTGGGCGACCCGTGAATAGTGAATAATGAATAGTGAAAAGTGAATAGTACAAAATTTGCTAGAAAGCAAATTTTGAAGGAGGAAAGAGAATATGGATAACAAAAGAAGAGGACCAATAGGTATAGAATTAGTTAGAAGAGGATTAGTAAACCAAGATGATATTAATAAAGCAATAGATTATCAAAGAGAAAATCCAAATAAAAAAATTATAGAAATTATAAACATACTAAATTTATGTGATGAATATGCCCTAATTAATGCCTTAGGAGATATATTAGATGAAAAATCTATTATATTAACACCAAATGATATTACTTTAAATGTTTCAGAATATATTTCAATAGATGTTGCAAAACAAAATAAAGCAATTCCATTTGATATAACTGGAAACAAAATAAAAGTATGTTTTGCAGATACTTTAGATAGAAAATCAGTAGATACTATTAGATTAATTCTTTTAAATAAGGGATTAATAATGGAAAGATATATTACATTTGAAAAAAATATTAATGATATTTTAGAATCATTAGAAGGAACAGCAGCAGAAAATATTAATTCTAATGCAGATACAACAGGACTTGTAGATAGTATAATAAAAACAGCTATTAAAAAAAGAGCAAGTGATATTCATATAGAACCATTAGAAAACGAAATTAGAGTTAGATATAGAATAGATGGAGAGTTAATAAATGCGGTAAAAATACCAAAAGAAAAACAAACACAAATAATAGGAAGATTAAAAGCTATATCTAATATGTTCCAAGAAAAGCAAGACTCACAAGATGGTAGAATTATAATGTATCCAGATTTTAATATTCGTGTATCTTCACAAAAAAATATACATGGAGAAAAATTTGTTTTAAGATTATTAAAGAAAAATCTTAATATTAGAGGTCTTGCAGACTTAGGATTTCCAGATGACCAAAGTCTTATAAAATCAAGCTTTAACAAAAGAAATAGTATAACAATAATTGCTGCACCTACTGGTGAAGGTAAAACTACAACATTATATAGTATAATAGATTATTTGAATAGACCAGAAATAAATATAACTACAATAGAAGACCCGGTTGAAATTCGTATTCCTGGTTTAAATCAAATTGAAATAAACGAAAAACTTAGATTTTCTGATTCTTTAAGAACAGTTTTAAGACAAGACCCAGATATAATTTTACTTGGAGAAATAAGAGACACAGAAACAGCAGAAATAGCTTTGCAAGCTGGACAAACTGGTCACTATGTTTTATCTACAATACATACTATTGATTCAATAGAAGTTATAACAAGACTTAGAAAAATGGGTATTTCTAATTATGATATTTCAAGTACAGTAGGAACAACTGTATCTCAAAGATTAGTAAGAAAGTTATGTAAAAAATGTGCAAGAAAGAGAGAATTTACTGAAGAAGAAAAAAATATTATTACTCAAATTGGGAAAAAATATAATGTAGAATTTAATTTAGATGGTAAATTTACATATGATGCAGTAGGATGTGCAGAATGCAATGGCAGTGGATATTACGAAAGAACAGGAGTTTTTGAAGTTTTAAATATAGAAGATAATGTAAAAGAATTAATTGTAAATGGTGCATCAAGTATAGAAATAAAAGAAGAAGCACTAAAAGGTAATTACAAACCATTATTAATAGATGGAATAAATAAAGTAATAGATGGAGTAACTACATTAAGTGAAATAGATAAAAAAATAATAATATATTAATAAACAAAAGAAATTTATTAAGGGAGGATACTAATGTTAAATATAAATAAAGTTTTAGATATAGCAATAGAAAAAGATGCATCAGATATACATTTAATAAAAGGGTTAAAACCAATACTTAGAATAGCTAGGGAATTAAAAGAGATAGAAGAAGAGGATATTCTAGGAGAGACAGAATTATACGAAGCATACGATTATTTTGTAAGAGGAAATATAGATAAAGACGAAACTTATAAAGCTACAAAAAGGTTAGATACTTCTTTTGAATATGCAGATGTAAGATTAAGGGTTAATATATCATCTGCCGAGGATTTACCTATTTTTACATTAAGAATTATAAAAAACACACTTCCAAGATTTGAAGAATTAGGAGTACCAGATATAGTAAGAAGAATGACACTTCAACCTCAAGGGCTAATTTTAGTTACAGGAAAAACAAACTCAGGAAAAACAACAACATTAAATGCTTTAATAAATGAAATAAATGAATCACACAATAAGAAAATATTGACTTTGGAAAAACCTATAGAATTTAAACATAAATGTAAAAAGTCTATGATTGTACAAAAAGAAGTTGGAAGAGGCGGAGATGTTGATAATTTTAGAGATGGAGTAAAAAATTCTCTAAGAGAAGATTGCGATATATTGGTTATACGGAGAGATTAGAGATAAAGAGACAATGGAAGCAGCAATTGATATGGCAGAATCTGGACATTTGGTTATAGGAACATTGCATACAAAATCTTGTGCTGAAACTATAGACAGAATGATAAACTTCTATGAAGTAAGGGACCAAGCAAGTATAAAATACTTAATGTCATCTTTATTAAAACTTGTTGTATCACAAAGACTTTTAAAAGGTTTAGATGGAAAATTAGTATTATTACCAGAAGTTATGGTTGTTGACAATGTAGTTGCTGGATGTATTAGAAAAGAAAAATTTAGTGTATCAGAATTAGAAGATGCTATACAAGGAAATAGTGATAAAGGAAATGTAAGTCTTATAAATTCTATTGCAACATTATTTGTTGATGAAAAAATAAGTTTAGCACAAGCTAAATCTCAAATAGAAGAAAAAAATATAGAAGTATTAAATAGAACAATAATGCAAATGAAAATAAAAAGAGGATAAGACAAAAAGAAATGGAGGGTATATATGCCATTATATATATACAAGGCTGCAACTAAAGACAAACAGGTTGTAAGTAATAGAGTAGAAGAATTAAATAAATTTGTATTGTTAAAAAAATTAAAAAATAATGGATTAATGCCAATATCAGTTACTCAAATAAGAATGAGTGCAAAGGCAAATAAAGCTGTAAAAAAACAAAGAAAAAACATTGAAACTAGTGATAGTGCATTAAAAACAGTTAGAGAGCAAGAAATTGCTAAAAGTGTGTCATCTAAAAGTAAGGGATTTGCGGAAAAAGCTAAAAAGGTTCTTTTTGGTGATGTAAAAATAACTAATAAAGATATTGTTATATTTACGCAAAATTTTTATTTACTAAAAAAAGCTAATTTTAATAATATACATGCATTATCAACAATTATTGAAGGAACAGAAAATCCATCACTTAGAGCAATTCTAGAAGATATATTATTAGGAGTAGAAGCTGGAGAAAGTATGTATTCTACAATGGAATACTATTCAGGAGTGTTTCCACCTATTTATATAAATATGATAAAAGTAGGAGAGTTGTCTCGGATCTTTAACAAGAGCATTAGAACAAGCTGTAAAATATCTTGATGAAAGTGCAGAAATGACTAGAAGATTAAAGAAAATATTAGTTCCAAATATTGCACAATTTGTAGCATTACTCGCTTTACTAATTATAGGAACATTGGTTGCAATTCCTATGATACAAAATGTATTTGATCAAGTAGGAACTCAGGATCAATTACCAGCAGCTACTTTATGGTTTAAAGGAGTATTAGATAAATTAATTGAATTTTGGTATATTCCTACATTTGCAATAATTGCAGCTGTAGTAGGTATAATTGTATATATAAGAACACCACACGGTAAATATAATTATCATTATTTCAAATACAGAGCTCCAATATTTGGACCATTAATTTATGCAATAGATTTTTCAAGATTAATAAAAGCAATACTATTAAATGTAAAAAATGGTATGAGAATACAAGAAGCATTAGAAACAAGTAAAAGTATTGCAACAAACTTAGTTATGTTATCATTAGTAGAAGCTTCTATTAATAATATATTAATAGGACAAAGCTGGATAGAACCATTTGAACAATCTGGATTATCAAGCCCTATGGTAACAGAAATGTTAAAAATAGGAATGCAGACAGATATAGCAGAAATGATGGAAAAACTATTAGATTATATGCAAATTGATATTGATAATATAATAGAAAGAATAATGAAAGTATTACCTCAAATTGTATATATAATTGTTGGAGCGCTATTAATATTCGTAACAATAATAGTATTAGTTCCATTAATTAATGTATATATGGGTACATGGTTATTCTCTGCATATTTATAAATTGTAATTTGTATTATGGAATTAATTGCAAACGTTGTAGGGGTCGCTGCCCACAGCGACCCGTAATGCATCGAAGGAATTACCTAAAAATGTAGGGGCGATTTTAATCGCCCGTTCTTCGAAGTGAGGGCGAACAAGTTCGCCCCTACAAATTGCGCTAAAAATAATTCTCAAATAAATTACAATTTATTTTTTTAGAAAAATTTGGAGGTTAATATGAAAATCGGTATTGATGTTGGTGGAAGTCACATAGGATTAGGAATTATAGATTCAAATGGAAATCTTTTATTAAAAACAGAAAAAGATTATGACATACACGAAAATGACATGTCTAATATAGTATTAGATACAATAAAAGAACTTTTAAATCAAATTTTAAAACAACAACAAGTAGAAAAAATAGAATCGATTGGAATTGCTTTTCCGGGAACAGTATCAAATGGCGTAGTAGTAAAAGCAGAAAATCTAGGCATAGAAAATTTTAGAATAGTAGAAGAATTAAAAAAAGAGTTTAATATTCAAATATATTTAGAAAACGATGCTAAGTGTGCAGCAATAGCCGAAAAAACATATGGTTCTTTAAAAGAATATGATGATTCACTTTTTCTTATAATAGGTACAGGAGTTGGTGGAGCAGCATTTTTAAATGGAAAACTTTTAAAACCTAAAAGATATTCTGCGTTTGAAGTTGGACATATGGTAATACAAAAAGGCGGAGAAAAATGTAATTGTGGAAGAAATGGATGTTTTGAAGCATACGCATCTATGAAGAGATTAAAAGAAAAAATAAAAAAAGAATTTAATTTAGCTAGTATAGATGGAAAATTAATAAAACAATTTATGATAGACAATAAGAAAAACGAAAAGTTAAATGAAATATTAGATACATATATAGAGGACTTAAGCATAGGAATTGCTAATTTAATTAATATTTTAGAACCAGAAGCAATATCTATAGGAGGAAGTTTTGCACATTATAAAGAAATATTGTTAGAAAGATTAGAAAATAAACTTGCAGAAAAAGTAGAGTTATATAATAAAGAAAGTATACCTAAAATAGTACTTGCAGAGCTTAAAAACGATGCAGGAATAATAGGAGCAGCAATGCAAATTTAGGTTGCCTAAATTTGCATTGTGTAGGGGCGAGGTTCCATCCTCGCCCGCAGTGAAGAAAATTAATTAAGAGTTTGTAGGGGCAGGTCTTGTGCCTGCCCAAAAATATATACAAATTAATTGCAAATGTTGTAGGGGCGATTTTAATCGCCCGCTCTTCGTAGGATTTTCTTAATATATATTATAAATCAAGCTAAAATATTAATTTTTGAAACAAAGGTCTTACGACCTGTTGGTTGTCAAAAATTAATTATTTTAGCTTTTAACATTTTAAAGAAAAATTAAAAATTTTCTTTAAATCGGCATGCTATCTACAATAATTTGATTACTAACCCAAAATATTACAGGATAATTAAAAATGTAAAAATTTGACTTTTTTCAGATTTTTAATGAAAAATTTGGAAATAGATGTTATAATGCCAATTAATAGAAAATAAATAAATTGTGCAGACGATATCTGCATAATTAGGAAGAAGGTACAATATATGAGCAAAGATATAATAAAAACAGAGATATACGTTGAGAAAAATAAAGTAAGTGTAATTAGAATAAATAATAAGGAATACATATCATTAACCGATTTAGCAAGATATGCAAATCCAGAAGAGCCAAAAATACCAGTACAAGCATGGATGAGAAATAAAGATGTAATTTCATATTTAGGGTTATGGGAAAAGCTTAATAATGAAAATTTCAAAGGTAACGAATTCGAGACCTTTGAGAATGAAGCCGGTAAACACAGCTTTTATATGTCACCACAAAAATGGATAAAGGAAACAAATGCTATTGGTATAATATCAAAGTCTGGAAACAATGGAGGAACATTTGCACATAGTGATATAGCTTTTGAATTTGCAAGTTGGTTATCTCCAGAATTTAAGTTATATTTAATTCAAGAGTTTGAAAGACTAAAAAAGAATGAATCATATCAATATAAAATCGAATGGCAAGCTAACAGAGTATTATCAAAGGTAAATTATTTAGTACATACTGATGCTGTAAAAATGAACATAGTTCCAATTTTAACAGAAGAACAAAAGAGATATGCTTATGCTGAAGAAGCAGATGTATTAAATGTTGCATTATTTGGAATAACAGCTAAACAGTGGAAAACACAAAATCCAGATTTAGCAGAAAAAGGTAATATGAGAGATTATACAGATTTACTTCATTTGGTTATTTTAAGTAATTTAGAGAATACAAATGCAGAATTAATAAATGCAGGAGTACCACAAAGTGAAAGATTAATAAAATTAAACGAGTCAGCAAGAAGGCAAATGCGAGTTTTAGAAAATAACAAAGGAATAAAGGAATTAGAAAATCTACAAAATGAAATTAATGGAAAAAACATATTAAAAATTAAAGATAAAAACTAGATAGGATTAAATAAAAATTCCAGACTCGTCTGGAATTTTTGCAACAGTGTCGCAAAAATTAAATAAAAGGTAATAAATATCCAGACGTCTGGACGATTTGGTTAAAAAGTATCGATAAATAAGATTAAATCTTCTCGACACTGTCGAGAAAATTGTGCAACCACAGTTGCCCAATTTATGCCAACGGGGGACGTCAGGCTGTCTAAAAATTAATTAAATAAAATATTAATATAGATAAATGGCACTAAAGTGCCACACAAAATTAGCAAACCTTTCTTTAAAGTATTTTTTACAAATGAAAGTAACATAGAAATTAAAAAATCTATGTTACTTTTTTTTATAAAAACATATACAAATTATTTCTATTTAATGATATAATTTATTCGGATTTAAGGGGGAAAATAAATTGGGGAAAATTGTATTATTAGATGAACTAACAATAAATCAAATTGCTGCTGGAGAGGTTATAGAAAGACCCGCATCCGTAGTAAAAGAGCTTGTAGAAAACTCTATAGATGCAGGAGCAGATAAAATAACAATAGAAATACAAAATGGTGGAATTTCTAAAATTAGAATTATAGATAATGGGCACCGGAATAGCTAAAGACGATATGGAATTTGCATTTGAAAGACATGCTACTAGTAAAATAAGAAAAGCAGATGACCTGCAAACTGTAAAATCTATGGGGTTTAGAGGAGAAGCTTTAGCAAGTATTGCTGCTATTGCAAATGTAGAAATTATATCAAAAACAGATGGAGAGGAAACTGGAAATAGAATAGTAGTAGAAGGTGGCAATATATTAGAAAATACAGAAGCTGCATCACAAAAAGGAACTACAATAACTGTAAGTAATTTATTTTTTAATACTCCAGTTAGATATAAATTTTTAAAAAAAGATTTTACAGAAGCAGGATACATAGAAGATGCTGTTACAAGAATAGCACTTGCTAACCCTAGTATCGCTATAAAATTAATAAACGGAAATAAAACTATTATACAAACAACAGGAACTGGAGACCTAAAAAATGTAATTTATGGTATATATGGAAAAGATGTAGCTGAAGGAATTAAAGAAGTATCTTATAAATATGAAGATATAAAAGTAGAAGGTATAGTTGGAAAACCGGAGATAGCTCGTAATAATAGAAGCTATCAACTATTCTTTGTAAATAAAAGATATATAAAAGATAAGACATTAACAGCTGCTGCAGAACAAGCATTTAAAGGATTACTCACAATTGGTAAATATGGATTTTTAGTTTTAAATATTGAAATTGAACCTAAAAAAATAGATGTAAATGTTCATCCTAGTAAATTAGAAATAAGATGGACAGAAGAGCAAAAAGTATTTAAAGCAGTTTATCATGCAATTAGAGAAGGATTATTAAATGAAAGTTTAATACAAGAATCTGAAAATATAGAGGAGAAAATTGAAGAAAATAAAGTTATAAATGTGCAAGAAAAAATTGAAGAAGAACCAATAAAAGTAGAGGTAGAAAATCAAGAAGAAAACTTTAAAACACAAACAATAAAAATGCCAAGCTTTATTAATATTTTTAATAAAAAATAAAAAGAAGAGATAGAAGAAAATAATAATTTTATTGAGAACAATAATGAGAATACTATAGAAGAATTGTTTAATAAAAAGAATGGAATAGAAGAAATAAAAGAAACAATAAATGAAGCTCCAGAAAAAGAAGAGTTTAAACTTCCAACAGAAGAGCAAATAGATAAAATAACAAACATATTAAACATTCAAAAAAATATGGATGTTGAAATAGAACCAAAAGAAGAAAATATTGAATTTGATGAAATGTATGTAAAAACATTTGGAAAACTTCCTGAAAAACAACAAAAAGAGAAAATTAACAATGCTCCTACTGTAACTTTAAGTTCTGCAGAAAACATATCTGTATTTGAAGAGAGTGAAAAATATACGCCAATTCCAAGTTATAAATATATAGGGGCACTTTTTTCAACATATATAGTAATAGAAATAAAAGATGAAATATATATAATAGATCAACATGCTGCACACGAAAGAGTAATGTACGAAAAAGTAAAAGAGAATTTTTATAGTGAAAAAGAAAAAGATTCACAAATAATGTTACTTCCAGATATTATAACACTGTCACATAAAGAAAAAGAGATAGTAAAAGAGAACACAGAGCTTTTTAAAAAAGCAGGATTTATATTTGAAGAATTTGGAGAGAACACAATAAGATTAATAGGAGTTCCATCTTTATGTATGGATTTAGATACAAAAGAGTTATTCTTACAATTATTAGATGAAATAGATACTGTTGCTATAACTGCTACCCAAGAAAAAGAAGACAAATTTATAAGTACAGTTGCATGTAAAGCAGCAGTAAAAGCAAATATGAATTTAAATAAAGAAGAAGTAGAAAACTTAATGAAACAATTATTAGTATTACCAAACCCATTTACATGTCCACATGGAAGACCAACAGCAATTAAAATGAGTAGGTATGAGATTGAACGTAAATTCAGCCGAAAGTAAAACAAATGAAAAGCGGCATCTTGTGTTGTCAAACTGCATAAAAATTTTTGCGACATACAGCAAAAGTAAAATGAAATTTGGAGGTGTGATGTGGGATGTGTGAGGTGTGCTTTAGGGATATGCTTCGTAGATTTTCCCCTAATTTCACACTTCCCACCTCGCACTTCACACTTCCATACAAATTATAATAATATAAAATAAAGGAAAAGAATATGAACAAACCAAAAGTAATAGTTATTGCAGGGCCAACTGCATCTGGAAAATCTAAAATGGCAGTTGAGCTTGCAAAGAAAATAGATGGAGAAATAATATCTGCAGATTCTATGCAAATATATAGAGATATGAATATAGGAACAGCTAAGGTAACTACTGAAGAAATGCAAGGTATAAAACATTATATGTTAGATTTTGTTATGCCAGATGAAAGATATAGTGTATCTCAATATAAAAAACAAGCAGAAAAATGCATAGAAGAAATATTACAAAAAGGAAAAACTCCAATAATATGTGGAGGAACTGGATTGTATATAAATTCATTAATATATGGTATAGAATTTGCCGAAGAAGAAATAGACGAAGAATATAGAAATGAATTAAATGAGATAGCAGAAAAAGAAGGATTAGAAAACTTATATAATAAAGCTTTAGAAATAGATCCTGAAGCAATGAAAAAAATAAGCAAAAATGATAAGAAAAGAATAATTAGAGTTTTAGAAATTTATAAAAAAACAGGAAAAACAAAAACTCAGCAAGATATAGAGTCTAGAATGAAAGAATTAAAATATGAATATAAAGTTTTTGCAATAAATATGGAAAGAAGTATTTTGTATGATAGAATAAATAAAAGAGTAGACATTATGATTAAGCAAGGGTTAATAGAAGAAGTACAAAACATACTAGAAAGATATAATAAGTTTCCTACTGCAATGCAGGGACTTCGGATATAAAGAGGTAGTAGAATATTTAAATGGCATAATTACCGAGCAAGAGATGATTGAAAAAATAAAAATGGAAACTAGAAGATATGCCAAAAGGCAAATAACTTGGTTTAAAAAAGATAAAGAGACATATTGGTTAGATGGAGAAGAACCAATAGAACAAAATATAAACAAAATATTAAATTTAATATAATATACTATATTGCAAATTGATAATAAAATCTACATAGGACAATGTAGGGGCGACTAGTAGTCGCCCGCAAAAATTTAATTGCAGCAAAATATTTCCTGAGAGGAGGTTAAATAATTGGCTACAAAAAAATCCAAAAAAAGAAAAAACAAAAAATCTAGTATAGTAACATTGCTAATAGTTGGTAGTATGTTACTTTATACTTTATATAAAGTAATAAGTTTAATTTTAGTTCCAACTGATATATCCATTGTAGAAAATGGAATGATATCTCAGGAAGAAAGCACAATTGGATATGTAATAAGAGAAGAAAAAATAGCAAAAGGTAACAACTATCAAAACGGAATATATCAAATAAAGACAGAAGGAGAAAAGGTAGCAAATGGTGACTCTATATTTCGTTATTATAGTAGCAACGAAGAGAGTTTAAATGAAAAAATAGATGAGCTTAATAATAAGATTCAAGAAGCAATGCTTGGACAAACCAATTTATTTCCTGCAGATGTTAAAGCTATAGAAAATCAAATAGAAAATGAAATAGATGGTTTGAAATTCAAAAATAACATACAAGACATTACAGAAAACAAAAAAGATATTGATACATATATAACAAAAAAATCAAAAATAGCAGGAGAATTAAGCCAGGCAGGTTCATATATTAATAGTTTGATTAAAGAAAGAGAAGAATATCAATCACAGCTGAAGATAAACTCAGAATACGTAAAAGCACCTATAAGTGGAGTTGTTTCTTATAGGGTAGATAATTTAGAAGAAATTTTAACACCAAGTAATTTTGAAACATTAAGTAAAGATACTCTTAATAATTTAGATTTAAAAACAGGTCAGATAATAGCAACTAGTAATGAGATGGGAAAAGTAATAAATAATTATGAATGCTATATAGCTATTATTACTGATTCAAAAGAAGCAAAAGAAGCCAAAGTTGGAAATAAAGTTTTATTAAGACTTTCTACACAAGATGAAGTAAATGCTAATATTACATATATAAGTAAACAAGAAGACGAAAGTGTTTTAATTGTTTTTAAAATAACTGACTCAGTAGAAAAATTAATAGATTATCGAAAAATATCGCTTGATATAATATGGTGGAAGTTTGATGGACTAAAAATTCCAAAATCTGCTATTATTTACGATAATGGACTAAGTTATGTCGTAAGAAATAGGGCAGGTTATTATAATAAAATATTAGTAAAAATATTAAAGGAAAGTGAGAATTACTGCATAGTAGATAATTATAATTATGACGAGCTAAAAAGTATTGGATATAGTGAAGAAGAGGTATATAATGTTAGAAAAATATCTATATATGATGAAATAATTGTTAATCCAAGTTTAGAAGATTTTAATCAGTAACAAATATTACAAAAATGTTACACAGGTATTAAGATTTAATTACAAATGCAAAAACTATTGACAATAAGTTTAAAAAGTTAGATACTATTATTAATAAAAATACGAAGGAGAAGTTTTAGGAGGTTATTTTAAATGTCAGGAGCAATTATGAATAAAGTATGGGATTTTTTAGGTGTTGATACAGGAGCAGAAGAAGAAATAGAAAACGAAAATGATAATGTATATACATATAATTATGAAAAAGAAACAGAAGAAGAACCAGAAGAAAAAGGTTTCTTTGGAAGAAAAAGCAAAGTGGTAAGTATGCCTGCACCACAACAAGTTAGAATGGTTATTACTCAACCAACAAGCTTTGAACAATCTGAAGAAATATGCAATTATTTAAAAGAAAGAAAATCAATAATTGTAAATTTAGAATATGTAAATAAAGATGTTGCAAGAAGAATTGTAGATTTTATTAGTGGAGCTGTTCATGCATTAGATGGACATATTCAAAAAGTATCAAATGCAATATTTTTAATAGCACCAGTAAACTATGAAATAGCAAGTGATTTAGCAAGAGAAGAAATAAAGAGTAAACTTTCTGTTTCATGGCTTAGAAATAACTAATATTATAAATAGGGGGCATACATGTATGCCCTTTTTAAGTAAAAGGAGGAATAATAATGATTACACCATTAGATATAGAAAATAAAAGATTTGGTAAACAAAAAATAGGTGGATATAACGTAAACGAAGTAGATGATTTTTTAGATGAATTAACACTAGAATATGGAAAATTATATAAAGAAAATGCAGAATTAAAATCACAAAGGGAAGAATTAGATAGCAATGTAGGAAAATACAGAAATATAGAGAATACTCTTCAAAATACTTTGGTTATGGCACAAAAAACTGCAGATGAAATTACAGCTGTTGCAAAACAACAAGCAGAACAAATTATAAAAGATGCTGAATATAAAGCAAAAACATCTGTAGATGAATTAAATATGCAAATACTTACAAAAGAAAGAGAATTAGAAGATTTGAAAAAACAATTTGAAGTATATAAGGCAAAAATGGAATCACTTTTAATTTCTCAATTAGAGTTATTAAAAGACATAAAAGAGGATTAAAAAGCAAATTTGAGGATGAATTTAGGGACGGTTTAAAAATTACTTTCAGCAATTTTTAAACCGTCCCTAAATTCATTTAAGCATTCGAACAATATATTCTGCAGTTTTTCTCATTGTTGAAGAATATTTATCTTGCGTTAATTATATATTATATTTATGATTTCACAACAAAGAATACTATAAACAGATATAGTTTGACAGTATTTGCAAGATATGCTAAAATACAAAAGGAGTTTTAGTTTTATTTTAAACTAGTATAGGAGGAATAAAAATGGACAAAGTAACTGTTATAATACCAGCATATAACGAGGAAAAAACAATTGGAAAGGTAATAGATTTTATTAAAAATGAAAATGTTATAGATTCTGAAATTATCATTGTTGATAATTGTTCAATTGATAAAACTAAGCAGATAGCAAAAAGCAAAAATGTAAAAGTAGTATCATGCAATATTAAAGGAAAAGGAGTAGCAATGTTACAGGGACTTAAATATTCAAGTAATGACATAATAGTTTTTTTAGATGCAGATATTATTAATTATGAGAGTAATATTATTGATAAATTGGTAAGTCCGATATTAAATGAAAATATTGATTTTGTAAAATCGACTTTTAATAGAAAAGAAGGCGGTACGGTAACAGAGATAATGGTAAAACCTATGTTAGATTTATTATTTCCTAATATATATAAATTTTCAGAACCAATAAGTGGAATAATAGCTTGTAAAAAAGAACTGCTAAATAAAATTCAATTAGAGGAAGATTATGGAGTAGATATTGGAATTTTACTAGATGCAATAAACTCTAATGCAAAAATTAAAGAAGTAAATATAGGAGATATAACAAACGGATCTCATAAAGACAAGACTTTAAAAAGAATGAGAGATATGTCAAAACAAATAATGAGAGTAATATTAAAAAAGTACAATGATTTTTTAAATAAATAAAGAGGTAGAAAAATGAGCATATATATTGTAAGACATGGACAAACCGATGCGAATAAAAAAGGAATATTTCAAGGAAGAATGGATATTGAGCTAAATGAAGAAGGTAGAAAGCAGGTTCAAGAATTAGCAAATAAATTGAGGGGAATAAAAATTGATTATATATTATGTTCGCCATTAAAAAGAGCAATGCAAACTGCTGAAATAATTTCAGAAATAAATGGAATACCTGTAAAAATAAATGATAAATTAATAGAAAGAAGTTTTGGAGATATGGAGGGGAAGAAACCTACAGAAGACTTTAATATTGATATATTAACAAACCTTGATATTAATTATGACAAACATGAAATAGAGAGTATAAAAGATTTATTAAAAAGAGTAAATGAAATAATAAAAAAAATAGAAAAAGAGTATTTTGATAAAGATATTATACTTGTAACACATGCTGGTGTTGCACAAGCCATATTATCTTATTTTGAAAAGGACCAAAAAAACATATTAAAATATACATTAAATAATGCAGAAATAAGGAAAATTAATTTAATTAAAGAAAATAAATAGCATAAAATTTTTTGCTGGATCAGATATGCATCCAGAGACTTTTAATTAATATATAGGTGAGAAAATGTATTTAATAGTAGGACTTGGAAACCCAGAAAAAGATTATGCAAATACAAGGCATAATATGGGATTTGATGTGATTAATGAAATAACTAAAAACACAGGTATAAAAGTATTAAAAAACAAATTTGATGCTTTATATGGAATGGGTGAAATAAATAATAAAAAAGTAATTTTGGTAAAACCGCAAACATATATGAACTTAAGCGGAGATAGTGTAATAAAGTTTAAAAAGTTTTATAAAATTTCTAATAAAAATATTATAGTAATATATGACGATATAGATTTAAAAGTTGGAGATATAAGGCTAAAACCAAAAGGTAGTAGTGGAACACATAATGGAATGAAATCTGTAGTACAGAACTTAAAAACAGAAGAATTTATTAGAGTAAGAGTAGGAATAGGTAGTCCGGAAAATAAAGAAGATATGATAAATTATGTAATAGGTCCAATTCCTAAAAGAGAAAAAGAAGAATTAGAAAAAGCAATAGAAAAGGCAGCACAAAGTGTAATGGAAATTTTAGAAAATGGAATTGATATTGCAATGAACAAATTTAATTAGAGGAGACAAGGATGTTAGAACTTATAATAAATAAAGAAAAAACTAAGAAAAGTATAATGTTAGTAGAAAATGGAATATTAGTAGAAAAACACGAGGAGCACGAAAATCATCAAAGATTAGAAGGAAATATATATTGTGGTAAGGTACAAAATGTACTTAAAGGAATGCAATCTGCTTTTGTAGATATAGGAGATAAAAGGAATACTTTTATAAGATTAAAAGATTTACTTCCAAAAGAAGATGAAACAAAAACTGATATAAACAACAAAATTAATAATATTAATATAAGTGATGTAATAAAAAATGACTCAAAAATATTAGTTCAAGTAAAAAGAGATGGAACTGAAAGTAAAGGTGCAAGAGTATCTACACATATAAATTTACCAGGAAGATTTATTGTGTATATGCCAAATACTAACTTTATTACTGTATCTCAAAAAATAGAAAATCCAAAAGAAAGAGAAAGATTAATAAATATTGTAAAAGCAGTATTACCAAAAGACACAGGAGCAATTATAAGAACTGCAGCTGAAGACGTAAAAGAAGAAATTATAAAGGAAGATTTGGATAATCTTATAAAAAAATGGAAAAGCATTAAAAAAAGTTATGATGAACACAAATTAAATGGGCCAAAATTAGTATATGATAATAAAGCGTTATTAAGGCGTACACTAATTGATGTAGTAGATAGAAATTTAAATAAAGTAATATTAAATGATAAAAAAACATATAAAGATGTAGAAGACATTTTAAAAAGTATGAATATAAATATAAAATTAGAGTTAAGGGAAAATGAAGATTTACTACAAATGTATTCATTAGAAAGTCAATTAGAAAAAATGAATAATAGAAAAATATGGCTTAAATGTGGTGGCTTTATTACAATAGATAGAACAGAAGCATTAACTGCAATAGATGTAAACACAGGAAAATATGTTGGAAGTAAAAGTCTAGAGCAAACAGTTCTTAAAGTAAATAAAGAAGCTACTTTAGAAATAGCAAAACAATTAAGATTAAGGGATGTTGGTGGAATAATAATAATAGATTATATTGACATGCATGAAGAGCAAAATAAAAAAGAAATAATAGATTTATTATCACAAAGCTTAAAAAAAGATAGGACTAAATCACAAATACTTGGATTTACAAAATTAAATTTATTAGAAATGACAAGAAAAAATATGTGCAATAATGACGAGTATTAGTATAAAAATATAAAAGTATTAAAAGAGGCAAAAATGAAAGTAGGATTTGTATCATTAGGATGTTCTAAAAATTTAATAGATACAGAAATGGCAATTGGATTATTTAAAAATAATGAATTCCAAATAGTAAATGATGTTAAGAAAGCTGAAATTATAGTAATTAACACTTGTGGATTTATAGAATCTGCAAAACAAGAGGCAATTGATACAATATTAGAAATGGCTGAGTACAAGGAAAAAGGAGCTTGCAAATATCTAGTAGTTATGGGGTGCTTAGTACAAAGATATAAAGAAGAATTAGAAAAAGCAATGCCTGAAGTTGATTTATTTATTACAATAGATGAATATAATGAGTTTTGGAATAAAATTTTAAATTTGTTAAATAAGAAAGTAAATAATAATATTTGTAATAATTTAGATTATATGGATAGAGTAATTACTACAGGCCCTAAAACAGCTTATTTAAAAATTGCAGAAGGATGTAGTAATAAATGTACATATTGTGCTATACCGTATATACGTGGGGAATATGTAAGTAGACCTATGGAAGATATATTAAAAGAAGCTGAGAGTTTAAGTAAACAGGGGATAAAGGAGCTTATAGTAATTGCACAAGATACAACTAAATATGGTGTAGATTTATATGGAAAGACTAAACTGAGCGAACTTTTAAATGAATTATGCAAAATTGATGGCTTTGAGTGGATTAGATTTTTATATTCATATCCTGAAAGCATAACAGATGAATTAATAGAAACAGTAAAAAATAATGATAAAATATGTAAATATTTTGACATTCCAATTCAACATATATCAGATACTGTTTTAAAAAGAATGAATAGAAGAACAACAGGTGAAAAAATAGAAAATATAATAAATAAAATAAAAAAATGTATACCTAATGCAATATTAAGAACTTCTCTAATTGTAGGATTTCCAGGAGAGACTAAAGAAGATTTTGAAAAATTATATAATTTTGTAAATAAAGGATATTTTGATAAACTAGGAGTGTTTATGTATTCGAAGGAAGATGGAACTCCTGCTGCAAGATTAAAAGAGCAAATACATCATAACACAAAGAGAGCAAGACATAATAAAATAATGAGTATAGCAAAACAAATTTCAGAAGAAAAATTAAAATCTTTTATAGGGAAAGAATACAAAGTTTTAATTGAAAATATAACATTTGACAATAAATATTATATTGGTAGAACTTATATGGATATACCAGAGACAGACGGTGTTATAATTATTAAAAATACAAAAGAAAAAATACTTGGAGAATTTATAAAATGTAAAGTAATTAATATAGAAAATTATGACTTAATTGGTGAAATAATTGATTAGTGGAGAGGTATTAAAATGGAAGATAATAAAAATTTAAAAAGACATTTAAAAATACTTAGTAAACAATATGGAAACATTGGGCAAGTTGCAGAAGAAATAATAAACTTGCAAGCGATTCTTAATTTGCCAAAAGGTACAGAACTTTTTTTAAGTGATATACATGGGGAATATGGTTCGTTTTCTCATATATTAAATAATGGTTCTGGAATAATTAAAAATAAGATTGAGGATATTTTTAGTAATCAAATGACAGAACGTGAAAGAAGTGCTTTAGCTACTTTAATTTATTATCCTGAAGAAAAGCTTACATTAATAAAAAAGAATACAGAAAATTTAAACGAATGGTATAGTATAACACTATATAGACTAATAGAAGTTGCAAGAGAAGTAAGTTCTAAATATACAAGGTCTAAAGTTAGAAAAGCAATGCCAAAGGGATTTGACTATATAATAGATGAATTATTACATCTTCAAGGATGCGGACCAGATAAAGAAACATATTATAAAGAGATAATAAGTACAATTGTAGAATTAGATAGAGCAGATGAATTTATTGTTGCAATTTCTAATTTAATAAAAAGGATGGCAATTGACCATTTGCATGTTCTAGGAGATATATTTGATCGTGGACCTAATGCAAAATTAGTAATGAATACTTTAATGAATTTTCATAGTTTAGATATAGAACTTGGAAATCATGATATATTATGGATGGGAGCGGCATGTGGAAACAAGGCATCTATAGCAAATGTAATTAGAATATGCAGTAGATATGATAATATAAATACGCTTGAAGAGGGATATGGAATAAATATAAGACCTCTTACAACATTTGCATTAAAAACATATAAAGATGATGATTGCGAAAAATTTATGCCTAAAATATATGATTATAATAAATACATAAGAAGTGATGAAATATCAATTGCAAAAGTGCATAAAGCAATATCAATTATACAATTTAAACTAGAAGCGGCTATTATAAAAGAACATCCAGAATACGAAATGCAATCAAGACTTTTATTAGATAAAATAGATTATAAAGAGGGAACTATAAAAATAGGAGACAATATATATCATTTGAATGATGTAAATTTCCCAACAATAGATCCTAAAAATCCATATAAATTAACAAAAGAAGAAGAAGAAATAATAAATAGATTACAAGAGTCATTTAAGAATAGTGAAACTTTAAATAAGCATATATCATTTCTTTATTCAAAATCTTCAATATACAAATGCTTTAATTCAAATTTATTATTCCATGGATGTGTTCCTATGGAAGAAAACGGAGAGTTTTCAAAAGTAGATATATTTGGAAGAAGTCTATCAGGAAAAGAATACTTAAACTATATAGATAAACTTATAAGAAAAGCATATTTTGAAAGAGAACAATTAGACAAAAGTAAAGAAACAATTGATTTTATGTGGTACTTATGGTGCGGACCAAAATCACCATTATTTGGTAAAGATAAAGCAGCGACTTTTGAAAGATATTTTGTAATTGAAAAAGAAACACACAAAGAAATAAAAAATCCATATTTTACATTAATTGAAAAAGAAGAAACATGTGATAAAGTATTAAAAGAATTTGGCTTAGAAGGAAAAAATGCACATATTATAAATGGACATATACCGGTAAAAGAAAAAGATGGAGAAAGTCCAATAAAAGCAAATGGAAAACTTTTAGTAATAGATGGCGGTTTTGCAAAAAGTTATAGAGGAGAAACTGGAAGAGCAGGATACACCCTTACATATAATTCTTATGGACTAATACTTGCAGCAAATGAACCATTCGATTCAAAAGCTGATGCAATAAGAGAAGAAAAGGACATAAAATATGATATAATGGTAAATGCTACAGAAACAGAGAGAAAAAGAGTTGCAGATACAGATATAGGAAAAGAAATACAAGAAGAAATAGATGATTTAAAACTACTACTTGCCGCATATAAAGAAGGAAAAATAAAAGAAAGCTTTTAAGTTCTAAACACTTTTTTCTTTGAATATACATTAAAAAAGTATATTACAAAGGAAGAGGTGTTTTTTTATGGAAAGAAGCCTAAGCCCAGAAGAAAAAATAAGAAGGGCAGAAGAAATATATTATAGAAGAAGATTGCAAGATAAAACTAGGAGTTCTGCAAGAGTAAATGTTTCAGAAAATAAAAAAGATTTAGGCCTGCTAAAAAAAATGATTCTTCAGATTATAATATGCATTTTAATATATACAATTTTTTATATGATACAAAATACAAATTACATATTTTCTGAAGATGTAATAAAAAAGGCAAACGAAATATTATCGTATGACATAAATATTCCAAATTTATATAAGCAAGGAATGGAATATTTAAATAGTTTGTCAGGAAATATAGGGGCGAAGGACTCTACTCCACCACAAGATGATAATATGATTGAAACAAATACAATAAGTTCAAATATTATTAACCAAATTAAAAATAATAGTTTAATTGCTATTGAAAGCGTTAATAAAATAAAAGAAAAAAATATAGGAGGAGAAAGTGTTGCTACAGAAGAAGTGCAAGAAGTACCACTTACACAAATGCAGCAAGATGCAAAAGATATAAAGGAAAGTGTATCTCTAATAATTCCACTAAAAGGGACAATTACTTCTAGATTTGGATTAAGAGACCCCGAGACTCCGACTGTTCCAAAAAACCACACAGGAATTGACATTGCGGTAAATGAAGGAACTGTATTTATTTCTGCAATGTCTGGCGTAGTAGAGAAAGTATCGAGTGAGGGAGATTTAGGAAATCATTTAAAAATTACAGATGGAAATGTGTCAACTGTATATGCACATTGTAAAACAATATATGTAAAAGAAGGACAGAAGATTAATCAAGGAGAGCAAATAGGAGAAGTAGGATCTACAGGCAATTCAACAGGCCCACACTTACATTTTGAAATAAAAAAAGAAGGTAGATATGTTGACCCAGATTTAATATTAAAATTTGAATAATAAGAATTAATGTAGTAGGGGCAGGGCTTGCTCTGCCCGTTTGTAGGGGCGGGACTTGTGTCCGCCCAATAGTGAATAATGAATAGTACAAAATTTGCAAAGCAAATTTTGATGTAGGGGCGACTAGTAGTCGCCCGATTCTTACAGAGTTCTACTGGACAGTTATAACAAAAAGGAGTGATTACAATTCAAATAAGAGTAAATTTGCAAATCTTTTTATTTGTTATTATATTTGCGTTAACACATCAAATAGAAATATATGCTTTAATAATGTTATTTGCATTTATTCACGAATTGGGTCATCTGTTAGCTGGGATATTTTTAAAATTAAAACCTAAAGAATTATCAATAATGCCTTTTGGAATAAGCATCACATTTGAGACATATGGATATAAGAAATTAATAGAAATAAAGAAAATAATAATTGCTATTGCTGGACCACTTACTAATATCTTAATAGCAATAATAGCAGCATATTTAAATATAAATACAAATTTAAAGGAAATGATAATATATTCTAATATGTTAATTGCAACATTTAATTTAATGCCATTATATCCATTAGATGGAGGAAGAATTTTAAAAGGAATAATAAGATTGAAAAAATCCGAAATAAAGGCAGATGACATTGTAAATAAAATTTCTAATTATATAATAATATTATTTACTGCAATATCTAGTATAGCAATTTTGTATTTAAAAAATTTTGCAATACTATTTATATTAATATATTTATGGATTATAATAATAAAAGAAAATAAAAGATATAATATGAAAAAGAAGGTATATAATGCTATTCAAAAAAATAGTAAATATATTGACAATTAAAAAATTAAATGGCAAAATAAAGAATGTAGAGGAATATTCAAACAACAAAAGAGGAGAGAAATAAATGAAAGTAGAAGAAACAAATTTAAACGCTGTAGGGGCGACTAGTAGTCGCCCACTCTGCGAAGTAATATACCAAGAAAAAGGTGTTACACTAGTATCTTTAATAATAACAATTATAATACTGCTTATACTTACAGGAGCAGCTATTACTAGTATAAAAGGTTCGAATGATGTTGCACCATATAATAATATGGTTGCAGATATAACATTGTTAGAAGACAAAATATTGGTATATTATAATAAATATGGAGAAATACCAAAAGAAACGGATACTAATCCAACAATAGATGGATATTATAAAATAGATTTAACTAAATTAGAAAACATTACATTAAACTATGGGACAGAAAAAGAGGGAGATACAACAGATATTTATTTAGTAAATGATAATCTAGAAATATATTACCTTAAAGGTGTTGAAAAATCAGAAATAACGCATCATAAAAGAGTAGATTGAAATTTATATGTAGCGGATATTATAGCTCAGTCGGAAACTTAAAATTGTAGAGTAAATGTAGGGGCGACTAGTAGTCGCCCGCTTCTCACAGAGCCTTACTTAAGAAAATTATTAATAGCATTTTCTTTGAAGCGCGGGTGAACAATGTTCGCCCCTACAAACATTTTACAAATTTTAACTATTTACTGAATTATAACCTAGAAATTTTAGGAGTTCCACAATTTTAAAAATTCACTTGCAAATATAATAAAAGTATGGTAGAATAGCAATGTTTGGAAAATAGCATTGCTATTTTTTCCTTACTCACACAAAATATAAGTGTGGGTTATATATCCAAGAGGAGGTGAATGAATAATGAATAAATACGAAAGTGTTATCATTATTAATCCAAATTTAGAAGCAGAGGCTATAAAAGGTCTTATAGAAAAATTCTCAAATTTAATTAATAATAATGGTAAAGTAAATTCAGTAGAAGAAGTTGGTAAAAAGAAATTAGCTTACGAAATCAAAAAGAACAAAGAAGGATATTACATAGTATTAAAATTCGAAGCTAAACCAGAATTAATTACTGAATTAGAAAGAGTATATAGAATTACTGACGAAGTAATAAAATTTATCGTAGTTAAAGAGGAGGAATAAAATTATGAATAAAGTAATTTTAATGGGGCGACTAACAAGAGATCCAGAAGTAAGATACACTCAAACAAATAATACTTTAGTAGCATCCTTCTCATTAGCAGTAAATAGAAGATTTGCAAGACAAGGAGAAGAAAGACAAGCAGATTTTATAAATATTGTTGCTTGGAGTAAAACAGGAGAATTTTGTAGCAAATATTTTAAAAAAGGTCAACAAGTTGGAGTAATTGGAAGAATTCAAACTAGAACTTGGGATGATGATCAAGGTCAAAAACATTATGTTACAGAAGTTGTAGCTGAAGAAGCTTATTTTGCAGATAGTAAAAGAGAAAACAGTGGAGATTCAAGTTTTGAAAATACATTTGGAAGTTCTGTATCAGAAAATTCAGAATTTTCTGTATCTTCAGATGATGAATTACCATTTTAGACAAGGACTGTAGGGGCAGGGCTTGCTTTGCCCGTTTGTAGGGGCGGGCCTTGTGTCCGCCCAATAGTAAAGAATGAAGAGTGAATAGTTAATAGTACAAACTCTTCGAGTTTGGAAAGGGGGAAAAACGAAATGGCAGATAGAAAACAAAATGGAAAAAATAATAGAAGAAGAAATGGAAGCGATGATGATTTTAATCCAAAATTCAGAAAAGTTAGAAAAAAAGTATGCGTAATGTGCAGTAATAAAGATTTTGTATTAGATTATAAAAATGCAGATCAATTAAAGAAATTTGTAAACGAAAAAGGTAAAATATTACCAAGAAGAGCAACAGGTGCTTGCGCAAAACATCAAAGAGATATTACACAAGCTGTAAAAAGAGCAAGACATATAGCTGTATTACCATATACACAAAACTAATGTTTAAAGAACAGATTTATTCTGTTCTTTTTTCGTTGAAAATATTGTAGGGGTCGCCGCCCACGGCGACCCGAAAACATAAAATTGCGGGTCGCTGTAGGCAGCGACCCCTACAGATTATAAAAATTAACAATTTTACAATAAAATGTAGAAATTAATTATATTATGATGTAAAATAGAAATATAATAAAAATATTTAAAGGAGTGAGTTTGTTGAAAATAACAGACATAAAAGAACTAGAAGAAATTGCAAGAAAAGTACGTGTTGGTATTATAGAAAGCACATATAATGCGAAGTCTGGACATCCAGGAGGGTCATTATCTGTAGCAGATATACTAACCGTACTTTATTTTAATCAAATGAATATAGACGAAAAAAATCCAAAATCGCAGTCAAGAGATAGACTTGTATTATCAAAAGGTCATGTTGCGCCAGCTTTATATAGCGTTTTAGCAGAAAGAGGTTTTTTTGACAAAGAAGAACTAAAAAAATTAAGAAAATTAGAAGGAATGCTTCAAGGGCATCCAGACATGAAAAATATACCTGGTGTAGATATGAGTACAGGTTCACTTCGGACAAGGATTATCTGCAGCAAATGGTATGGCAATTGCGTCTAAACTAAACCATGAAGGAGTTAGAGTATATTGCATATGTGGAGATGGAGAATTACAAGAAGGGCAAATATGGGAAGCAGCAATGACTTCTTCTCATTACAAATTAGATAATCTATGCTTAATAGTAGATAATAATAATTTGCAAATAGATGGAAATGTAAATGAAGTAATGAGTATATATCCATTAGACGAAAAATTTAAAAGTTTTGGATTTGAAGTAATAACAATAGATGGCCATAATATGGAAAAAATAATACAAGCATTTGAAAAAGCAAAAACAGTAAAAGGAAAACCAACAGTAATAATTGCAAAAACAATAAAAGGAAAAGGAGTTTCTTTTATGGAAAATTTAGCATCATGGCACGGTAAAGCTCCAAAAGAAGAAGAATATAACACTGCAATAAAAGAATTGAGTAAAAAATAATTTTGCATATTACAATAAACAAAACTTGATGTGTGATGTGTGATGTGTGATTTTAAATTTCCCACTTCGCACCTCTCACTTCCCACCTCAAAATGGGAGGAAATACAATGATAGACCTACATATTCATACTAACAATTCAGATGGATCAGATAGTGTAATAGAAGTACTAAAAAAAGCAGAAAAATTAGGATTAAAAACTATATCAATAACAGACCATGATACATGTAAGGCATATGAAGAACTAGAAAATATTGATGTAAAAAAATATTATTCTGGAAATATTATAAAAGGTGTTGAATTAAGATGTTTTTATAATAGAAGAATAATTGAATTATTAGGATACAATATAGACCCAAAAAAAATGCAAGAATGGTTAGATGATTTTTATAGAACAAGAACAAGGGATGTTATTCAAACTAGATATTTAAAACAATTATATGCAACATGTATGGAATTAAAACTGCATATGAAACCATTTGAGGAAATAGAATGGGATCCAAATAGTGATTGGGCTGCAAGAATTATATATAGAGAAATGAAAAGTGATATAAGAAATAAAGACTTGTTACCAGAAGACTTATGGAATGAATATGACTGTTTTAGACATCATTATTGTTATAACTTAGAAAATATATTTTATATAGATAAATCGCCAGATTTGCCAACACCTGAAGAACTAATAAAGCAAATAAAAAAAACTGGTGGGCTTGTATTTATACCACATATATTACTATATAAATGGGCAGAAAATAAAGATGATTTAATATTCGACTTAATTGATAATTACGGAGTAGAAGGAATAGAGTGTTATTATAATAGCTTTACAAAAGAACAAACTGATTATTTAAAAAATATATGTAAAAATAAAAAAGTATATATGAGTGGTGGAAGTGATTATCACGGTACAAAGAGACCAGAAGTAGAATTAGGAACAGGACAAGGGAACTTAAACATACCAGACGAAATAATATTAGATTGGGTTTAAAATGAGGCACGTAAGAATAGTGAATAGTTAATAGTGAAAAGTGAATAATACAAAATTTGCATAGCAAATTTTGGTGTAGGGGCGACTAGTAGTCGTCAGCCCTTCAGAGACCTTACATAAAAAGAAAGGATTGAAAAAAATGAATTTAGAAAATTTAAAAGCAACAAGAGAAAGCTATGGAGAAAAACTAGCAGAACTTGGAGAAAAAAATAAAGATATTGTAGTTCTAGATGCAGACCTTGCAGGAGCAACAAAAACATCTGTATTTGCTAAAAAATTTCCAGAAAGATTTTTTGATATGGGAATTTCAGAACAAGATATGATGTCAACTGCAGCAGGACTTTCTACATTTGGAAAAATCCCATATGCAAGTACTTTTGCAATGTTTGCATGTGGAAGAGCGTACGACCAAATAAGAAATAGTATTGCATATCCAAATTTGAATGTAAAGATATGTGCATCACATGCAGGAATTACTGTTGGAGAAGATGGAGCAACACATCAAATGATAGAGGATTTTGGTTTAATGAGAGGAATTCCTAATATGACAGTTATATGCACATCTGATGATACACAAACAAAATGGGCAGTAGAGGAAATTTCTAAAATAAATGGACCAACATATTTAAGACTATGTAGACTTGCTACACCTACAATTTATGATGAAACTCAAAAATTTGAGATAGGAAAAGGAATTCAAATAGGTGAAGGAACAGATGCATGTATATTTGCAACAGGAGTAGTAGTTCCAGAAGCAATAAAAGCAAAAGAGGAACTTGAAAAAGAAGGAATTAATATAAGAGTAGTTGATATTCATACAATAAAACCAATAGACGAAGAATTGATTATAAAATGTGCGAAAGAAACTAAAAAATTAATATCAATAGAAGACCATAATATTATTGGAGGTTTGCGGAAATGCAATTTCAGAAGTACTATCAGAAAAATGTCCTACTAAATTAATTAGAATGGGAATAAAAGATAGATTTGGAAAATCTGGACCAGCAAAAGAATTATTAAAATATTTTGAATTAACAGCAGAAGATATAATAAAGAAAATAAAGGAATAATAAATTGTGTGAGGAAGGTAATTTTCAGACGCGTCCCTAAAATTATTGACAAACCACAAAAATTATGTTAACATATATATATAGCCTTTTCGGTTATAATTCTGAATAAGGAGGAGTACATGATTATGATCAGAGACCATAACCGGCATGGCGCAGTTTACTAGTAATTAATTACTTTAAGTGCACTAATGCTAAAAAAATGGAGGATAATCATATGTGCAAAACTCGGCTGTTATTTACAGTATTCTAGTACAGCTGCAAATAACCAACCTAACCGCATGTTGCGAAAACAACGTGCGGTGATTTTTTTTGCAAATCGTTGGTAAGGAGGAAAAAAATAGAATTTGCTGGTTCTCAACCGGATGCTATTTCCCTAAATAATTTACAATATTACAAATATATTAAATTTACATGTTTTTTAGAAAAACTCTATTGCAATTATTATGTATTATTATTATAATTATAATAGAATTTTAGGAAAAAAATGAGGTAATTTTACATGATAGAATTTAAAAATGTATATAAAAAATATGCTACAGGTACCGAAGCCGTAAATAATGCAAATTTTAGAATAGAAAAAGGTGAATTTGCATTTTTAGTAGGTGCTTCAGGATCAGGAAAATCAACTCTTATAAAATTAATATTAAAGGAAGAAGAACCAACTTCAGGAAATATAATAATAAATGGAAAAGATACTACTTTTTTAAAACCAAAAAGAGTTCCATATTTAAGAAGAAGTATGGGAGTAGTATTTCAAGATTTTAGACTACTTCCAGATAAAACTGTTTATGAAAATGTAGCATTTGCAATGAACATAGTAAATGCTACACCAAAACACATAAGAAGACAAGTTCCAATGATGCTTTCTTTGGTTGGATTAAGTGGAAAAGCAAAAGTTTATCCAGATGAACTATCAGGAGGAGAACAGCAAAGAGTAGCACTTGCACGTGCATTAGTAAATAATCCATCTATGATTATTGCAGACGAACCAACAGGAAACTTAGATCCAGAAACAGCTTGGGATATAATGAATTTGCTAAATGAAATTAATTTAAGAGGAACAACAGTAGTTATAGCAACACATGCAAAAGATATAGTAGACCAAATGAAAAAAAGAGTTATAGAAATAGAAAAAGGCGTAATTATAAGAGATGATAGAAAAGGTGGGTATAGTAAGTGAAATATAATATAATTAGTTATTTTTTAACAGAGGGTTTTAGAAATATATTTAAAAACAAAAAATCTACATTTTCTTGTTTAGGAGTTATGTGTGCTACAATGCTTATATTTGGTTTGTTTTTTACAATAGGAAAAAACATAAACAGCTGGATACAGAACTTAGAACAAGAACAAGGAATGCAGGTTTTTATGGAGTATGATGCAACAGAGGAAGAAATAAGCAAACTAAAAGAAGACCTAAGTAAAATAGAAGGAGTAAATAGTGTAACATTTGTAAGCAAAGAGGACGCATATAACACTATGAAAGAAAGATTTGGAAAAAATGAAAATGCATTAAGAGGATTTACTGCAGATGCATTTTCTGTATCATATATGATTACTTTAACAGATTTAAATTTAAATAATCAAGTATATGAAGCTATAAATAGTTTAGAAACAGTAAGAGAAATACAAAACAAAAGGGATACAATAGAAACCCTATCTAAAGTTGGAAATACTATACAACTTGTTACATTTACAATGTTTGCAATATTAATATTAATTTCTTTGTTTATAATTTCTAATACAATAAAACTTACTGTACATGCAAGAAGAAAAGAAATATCTATAATGAAATATGTAGGTGCAACAAATGGATTTATAAGAACTCCATTTATCATAGAAGGTATTATAATTGGACTAATATCAGGAATATTATCAATTTTAATAGTAGGTGGAGGCTATAATTATATAGCTACACAAATTGCAGGGTCTGAAACTTGGCAAAAATTATCACTAGACTTAGTAAGTTTTGGTGATATGATTGGACAAATAGTATTAGTATATATGGTTTTAGGAGTTGGAATAGGTATAATTGGTAGTTCAATATCTATGAGAAAGTACCTTGATGTTTAAGGGGTGACTTTAAATGAACAAAAAAATAATACTAACAACTTTAGTTGTTGTATTATCCTCAATACTTTTTTGTGGAATAGCTTTAGCAGAAAACTTAGAGGATTTACAAAACAAAAAAAATGAATTACAAAATCAAATTAATCAATCTAATGAACAAATAGAACAAATAGAAATAGAACTTACAGAAAATTTAGAACAATTAAACAATATAAATGAAAAAATATATACATATGAAAGTGAAATATCACTTCTAAAAGAAAATTTAGAAACAGTAGAAAAAGAAATACAAGAGGTAACTGAAAGATTAAATATTGTAGAACAAAATTATAATTTACAAAGAGAAGCATTTGAAAATAGAATGGTTGCTATATACGAAACAGGAGATATAGTATATTTAGATGTTCTGCTAAATTCAAAGAGTATTTCAGAATTTATTTCTAATTATTATTTAATTGGAGAAATTGCAAAATACGATAGTGAGCTTTTAGAAAATATTGAAAACCAAAAAATACAAATAGAAAATATAAAATTACAGTTGGAAGAAAAACAAGAAAATATTAAAACTGTAAAGAAAAACAAGGAAAAAACTACAATTGCTCTAGAAAATGCTAAAGTAATAAGAAATAGTTATATAAATAAATTAACTGATAAAGAAAAGGAAACTCAAACAAAAATTGACGAATTTCAAGCAGAATTAAATAGTGTTGAATTACAAATCGTAGCACTTACAACTGATAATATGGAATCAGGCTATGTAGGAGGAGAATTTGCTTGGCCAGCACCAGGATATACAACAATAACATCAAATTTTGGGATGAGACTTCATCCAATATTTAAAGTAAATAGATTACATACAGGAACAGATATAGCAATGCCAACCGGTGCAGCAATTATTGCAGCAAATGATGGAATTGTTATAAAATCTATATATACAACAGGATATGGAAATATGGTTATGATAGATCATGGAGGAGGAGTTTCAACTGTATATGGACATGGTTCAAAAATTATAGCTGAAACTGGACAAATAGTAAAAAGAGGAGATATAGTAATGGAAGCTGGTTCAACAGGTTGGTCTACTGGTCCGCATTTACATTTTGAAATTAGAATAAATGGAAAATATGTTGATCCATTACCATATATAACAAAACAATCGAATATTAGTCAAACAGAAGAAGACGGAGGAGAAAATTAATGAAAAAGAAATTTGTATGCGCATTATTATTAGTAATAATAATTATATCTAGTAATATAGTAAGCACACTTGCTGCAACAAAATCAGAGTTGAAAGAGCAACAAAGTCAAATTAGTGGAGAAATAGAGAATACAGAAAATGAAATAGCAGAGGTAAAAAAAGAAATATCACAAACAATGGAACAAATACAATCATTAACTAGTGAAATTGCTGGATATGAAGCAGAAATAGAAAAGTTAGATGGACAGTTGGCAGATTTAGAAGAATCTATTTTAGAAACACAACAAAAATTAGAGGAAGCAGAGAAAAAATACATTGAGCAAGAGGAAAACCTAGAAGCAAGAATTGTTGCTCAATATGAAGCTGGAGAAACTACATATTTAGACGTATTGTTAGGTGGAGGATCTTTGTGGGACATGATATCTAACTGGCAAATGGTTTCTGACATTGCAGAAATGGACAATAGATTATTAGAAAAAATAGAACAAAATAGAATAGAAATAGAAGAAGCTAAAAAAAGTTTAGAAACTAACAAAGAGCAAGTAGAGGTTATAAAAACTAACAAAGAAGCTACTGCAAAAACATTAAAAAATTCACAAGCAACAAAAGAACAATATGCATCTAAGCTTTCTGAAGATGAAAAAGCCTTAAATGAAGAATTAGAATTACTAAAGGCTGAAAATAAGAAAATAACAAATGAATTGCAAGCATTAGAAAACAAATATAGTGATAAAATAGCAAACTTAGGTGGAAATGGAACACTTCAAAGACCAGTAAAATCAGGTGTAATTACAGCAACAATGTATTATAGTAGTGGAATATACCATGGAGCATTAGATTATGGTATACCAATAGGGACTGAGGTTTATGCAGCAGCAGAAGGGGTAGTTTTGGCAGCTGGTTGGTCTAATAGTGGATATGGTAATTATGTTTGCCTGCAACATTCTAATGGAATGAGAACATATTATGCACACGGAAATGGAAAATTTTATGTTGAAGTAGGAGATGTAGTTGCAAGGGGAGAATTAATAATGCTTAGTGGAAATTCTGGAAGATCAACAGGACCACATTTACATTTTGAAGTAAGAGTTTCTCCATATAATTGGTTTGGACCAGGAGATAGTAGAAGAGATCCAAGAAATTATTTATAAAATTAATGTAGGGGCGAGGTTCCATCCTCGCCCGCATTTGCATTAAAATGATAATAAAAAATAGAAATTTCATAAAATTTTAAATGTGTAATATAATATTTAGGGAGGCAAACAATAATGGATTTTAATAATGGAAATGAACCAATATCATCAGCAAAATTTGAAAAACATAATAATATTTATAGATATTTAATGCTAATAATAGTAACAGCACTAATAACTTTTCTAATAACAGCAATTGGAATGTATAATTATTATGTTAAAACAGAAGATGGTCTTGCAAAAACTTTAATGACTACAGAAACTAATGAGTTAGAATCTAAAATAAAATTAATTAGAAAGTATTTAGATGAGTCTTATCTAGGTGAAATTAATAACGAAGAAGAGCTTATAGAATCAGCAATTAAAGGATATGTTGCAGGGATTGGAGATGAATATACAGAATATTTAACAAAAGAAGAATATGAAGAGTTAATGATTGATGTAAATGGCGACTATGTAGGAATAGGAATATATATGTCAGAAGATATATATGGAAATGTAGTAATTTTGCTACCAATAGAAGGCTCACCAGCAGAAGAAGCAGATTTAAGAACAGGAGATATTATAACAAAAGTAAATGGAGAAGCTTGCACAGATATGGAATTAAGTATTGTTGCAAATAATGTAAAAGGAGAAGAAGGAACAACAGTAGATTTAGAAATATCAAGAGATGGAGAAATATTAAACAAAACAGTAGAAAGAAGAACAGTAGAAATTAATCCCATAAGTGCAGAAGTATTAGAAGGAAATATAGGATATATAGAAATACTTTCATTTGATGATGAATGTAGCATAGAATTTGAAGAAAAACTAAATGAGTTATTGAAAAAAAATATAAAATCTTTAATAATAGATGTAAGAGATAATGGTGGTGGAATAGTAACAGAAGCAATAGATATATCAGAATTATTTATTTCAAAAGGAAATACAATAATGATAGAATTAGATAAGAGTTCAAAAGAATATAAAACAATAGCAAAAACTGATGCAAAAATAGATTCTAATATAGAAATAGTAATACTTGCAAATGAGAATTCAGCAAGTGCATCTGAAATTTTTGTAGGAGCATTAAAAGACAACGAAGTAGCAAAAATTGTAGGGAATAAAACTTTTGGAAAAGGAGTAATGCAAGAAATAGTACCAGTAGCATCAGGAGGAGCATTAAAATTAACAATAGAAGAATTTAGAACACCAAATGGAGAAATAATAAATAAAAAAGGAATAGAACCAGACATAGAAATACAAGACGATAAAAAAACAGAAGCAGATGAACAATTACAAAAAGCAATTGAAATATTAAAATAAATGATAACAAATTAATTGCAAACGTTGTAGGGGTCGCCGCCCACAGCGACCCGTAAATAATGAATACAACAAAATTTATTTTGCAAATTTTGCTGTAGGGGCGACTAGTAGTCGCCCGTTTTTATATCCCCAAAATCTTTTTAACCCTTTCAATATCATCTTTTGTAGCAGAAGGGACGTCTTTTAATTCGTAATCAAGTCCAAGATTTTCCCATTTAGATTTTCCAAGCTCATGATATGGAAGTAAATCTATATTTTTAACATTATTTAATGAGTTAATAAAATCTTTTAACTTCAATAAATCTTCTTCATTATCTGTAATTCCAGGTACTATAACTTGTCTTATCCATACTGGTGTATTATTATCACTTAAGTATTTTGCAAAAGCAAGTTCTTTTTTGTTAGAAACTCCAACAAGTTCTTTACACTTTTCATCATTTATGTGTTTTATATCTAATAACACTAAATCAGTAAGACTTAGTAATTCTTTAATATCATCTGTTATATCAACCATACCAGAAGTATCTATTGCAGTAGGTATATTAAGTTTTTTTAGCTCTTTAAAAAGAGTTATTAAAAATTTTGCCTGTAATAAAGGTTCGCCACCAGTTACAGTAACACCACCTCCAGAAGGAAGTATATAAGCTTTATATCTTTCAATTTTTTCTATTAACTCATCAGCCGAAACTAAAGTTCCAGAATTTATATCCCAAGTATCTCTATTATGGCAGTATTTGCATTTTAAAGCACAGCCCTGCATAAAAATAACAAATCTTATACCAGGACCATCAACTGTCCCAAAAGATTCTATAGAATGAATTCTTGCATATTTTGTTTTATCAAATGTTTCCATGTTTTGCTCCTTTTGAAATATTAATTAAATTATATATTAAGATTGAATTTCAGATTGTATAATATAATGTTTTAAAGTGAACGCTGTGGGGACCGACAAGTTATAGGCTGTTACACAAAATCAAATCCGCTTGCAGGTTTTGTGTTACAGCCTATTACGCAGTTGGGGGTGAACGCTAAAACATTATATTATAC
>JAFQIK010000028.1 GCA_017397545.1 Clostridia bacterium | reverse complement strand
TCGATGATTTTCCCTATTCAACAAAAAAGCTTCGCAAATATTCCACACAAAATTTTTTCAAAATTTTGGCGGACGAACAACGGGCGTGGACTTTGCAATAAATTTAAACAGTCTGACAGAAAAGAAAGTCCACTGTTGTTCAATACAAAAGAAAAAAATCCAATAAAAGGAGTGAATGCATATGTTAGACCAAGAAATTTTAGAATTAAGGCGAAAATTAGATGAAAGTGTAGCAAATGAAAAAGATTATGCAAAAACATATAGATTAAGCATAGAACTAGACCAATTAATAACACAGTATTATAATAAAAAACTAAATAAGGAAAAGAACAATAAAAAAAAGTAATAAATATTTGATTTTTGAATATAAAAAGTAAAATAAAATGGGAAAAATAAAAAAATATGTAAAATATTGCAAAAATAATAAAATGATGCTATAATTAAATATATCAAAGTTATTAATGTTAAAAAAATAATAAGAAATGGAGGAATATTATATGAAAAAGTCAGTTAAAATCATTTCTATGCTAGTAATAGTTACAATGATAGTTACAATATCAACAACATGTTTTGCTGGAGGAACAGTTGGAGGAGTATCAATACCAGCAGGAACACCTGGAGATACTACTACTTTAGCACAAAAAGCAGCAAATGTTGTAGCGACATTAAGAAATATTGCAGCAATAGCGGCAGTAGTAATTATAGCAATACTAGGTATAAAATACATGTTAGGAAGCGTAGAAGAAAAAGCAGAATACAAAAAATCATTTATGCCATTAATAGTAGGTATAATTGTTGTAACATTAGCACTTCAAATTGCAGCAATGATATTTAATGTAGCAGGATAGAAAATATTTAAGAACAAAAAGAAGCTTTAAATTAGTTAAAGCTTCTTTTTACTTATTATGTACAACAATATAATAAATTGGAGAAAAGATAAATATTTTTTTGCGGGCGATTAAAATTATCCCTCGCAAAATTTACATTTTAAATTTTGGTCTAGACAGTAACTAAGGAATAAATAAAATAATGTGAAAAAATTGTAAAAAAGTAAAAAATATGTTATAATTAATTATATTATAGTAGTTGGGAGGGAAAAATATGGTACATACAAAAAAAATAATGATTATATTAATGTTAGTAAGTGCCATAATATGCATTAACACATTTTCTTTTGCTGTAGAGAATCCAGATTTTTATGATCCAGGAGGAATTGATGGTACAGATTCACAAAAAGTAGGAAATATTATTGGAGATGTTCTAGCAACTATAAGAGTTATCGGAATATGTATAGCTGTTGTAATGTTAACAATTATAGGATTAAAATATATATTATCCTCTTTAGAAGAAAAGGCAGCATATAAAGAAAATATGATACCGTATATTGCAGGTTGTTTTTTATTAGCTTGCGCAACAACTATACCAAGTATAGTATATGATATTGTTAATAAATAAAGGTAGGTGGAAAGAATGAATTTAAAAAAAGTAATTATTTGTTTAGCAACAATTATATTATTAATTAATATTATATTCATACCAAAGACATTTGCATTCTCTTCTATAATAGAGAGTGGAGATGGCTTTATAGGTGCGGCGGAATTGGAAGAAGAAGAGGTAATAGATGAAGGAAAAGTAAAAGAAGTAAGTTCAAAAATATATAATATATTATTAGTATGTGGAATAGGAGTAGCAGTTATAGTTGGAGCTGTTTTAGGAGTATCATTTATAATTTCTAGTGCAGAAGGAAAAGCTAAAATAGCTGAAACATTGGTACCGTATATTGTAGGATGTTTTGTAGTATTTGGAGCGTTTGGGATATGGAAAGTCGCAATAAACACAGGTAATAGCATAATAAAGGGTGAATCTGCGCAGGCAACACAATATGGTAAAGTTAAGTGCACAGAATGTGAACGTATAATTACATTAGATGCAAGTTCATATAAGCTAAGAGAAAATGGCAGATTGACTTGTAAAAATACAAAAGAAGATGGAACTACTTGTACTAATAAAAGTTTTATAGATGTATAGCAAAAAGAAATTGTTAAGCACAATTTTAATAAAAATATTTTACGAAAAGGAGATTTTAGGTTGAAATCTCCTTTTTGTTACAATAATATGACATTTTCATGAAATTTATATTTTTTTTGCTAATATATTACAATTACTATCAATTTCTGGTATAATATATGTAAGTGTAATTAGATAAACAAGACTTTAAATAAAAGTACAAAGGAGGAATTGAATTGGCATTACATGAAATACCAAGAAATGTAAAAGGTGAGCGGAAGAATATTATTTATTTTTTCTACTAAAGCACTAATATATACAGTTGTAGGTGGAGGCCTAGGATATTTAATATATCTAATAGTTTCTATGTTTAAAGCTTCTTTATTTTTAGGAGCAGGAATAACAGGAATTTTTGGAATAATAGGGTTTGTAATAGGAACATTTAAAATCCCAGAATCTGCAAATTTTGAAATTACAAAAAAAACAGGTGGAGAAAATATTGATGAAGTTATATTAAGGGCAATAAAATTTAAAAAGAAAAAAAATAGAATATATTTATATACAAAGGAGGAAAGTAAATAATGGAAATTACTGAAATTTTAATTATAGCTGTTGCGATTCTTTTATTTGCAATATTAATATTAGCATTTATATATTGGAATATGTCTAGAAAAGAAAAAGAAGCTGATAATAATACAAACAATAAAATTAAGGGTAGCAACAAAATTGAAAAAGGGAAAGAAGCAACTTCATATACAAAATTATCTGTTTTTGATTTTATGGACTTTGATACAATAGAAGATAATATGATTGTGCAAAACAATGGAGCTAGATATGTAATGGTTATAGAATGCGAAGGAATAAATTACGATTTGATGTCAGAAGTAGAAAAAACAGCTGTAGAACAAGGATTTATAGAGTTTTTAAACACATTAAGACATCCTATTCAACTATACATACAAACTAGAACTATTAATATAAGTAACAGTATAGAAAATTATAATAACAAATTAGAACAAATAAGACAAGAATTAGTAGCAAAACAAAATGAATACAATAAAATATTACAAAATGGTAATGTAAATGCAAAAGTTTTAAATAATCTAAAAATGGAAATTGCAAGAATTCAAAACTTATATGATTATGGAAAAGATGTTGTTAGCAATACAGAAAAAATGAGTCTTAACAAAAATGTATTAAGAAAACACTATTATATAATTTTATCATACTATACTGCAGAATTAGGAGCTAACATTACAGACGAAGAAGAAAAGAAAAATATGATTTTTGCAGAATTATATACAAGAGCTCAAACAATTATAAGAACTTTATTTGCATGTAGTATGAAAGGAAAAGTGTTAAATTCAAATGAACTTACAGAATTACTATATGTTGCATACAACAGGGATGAATCAGAAGTTTATGGAATAGATAAAGCACTAAAAGCAGGATATACAGAGCTTTATTCAACTGCTCCAGATGTGTTAGACAAGAAAATGGCAGCATTAAATAAAGAAATAGAGCAAAAAGCGATAGAAAAAGCAAAACTTATGGTAGACGAAGCAAAATCAGAAAAAGAAAAAGCTGTAGAGAAAATGGAAGAAAATATAGAGGAATTAATAGATGATTTTGCAAAAATGATAATTAGAGATAACAAACGATTTATAGGTAAAGAGGTTGCAGAGGCTGCAATTTCAAAAATAGATAACACAAAAGAGGAGGGAAATGAAGATGTCAAAGAAGTTAAAACAAGAACAAGAAGAAAATCTACAAAATAGTATACATACAAACAATGAACCAGAAATACTAAAACAAAAAACAATAAAAGAATTAATAGCACCATCTGGGATAGATGCATCTAATATAGATTATTTAAGAATAATATCTAATACTACAAGATATGCAAGAAGCTTTTTTGTATCTAGTTTGCCACGTATGTGTGCATTCCCAGAATTATTTAGAGATATGTACTTGTTTGGGGATACAAATACATCAATTTATATAAATCCAGTAGCAGAAGCAAAATCACAAACAGAATTAAATAGAGTAATAAACCAACTAGAAACAGAAAGAATAGTTGCTGCAGATAGAGGTAATATAAACAGAGAAAGTGTTATAACACAAAAAAGATTAGAAGCAGAAAACTTAAGAGACCAAATTGCAGCAGGATTTAATAAACTATTTGAGGCATCTATAGTTACTACATTATTTGCATATAATTTGCAAAGTTTGGATGCTTATACAAAAATGTTATCAACAGAAATGTCTAAAAACTTAGTAGGAATAAAAACAGCATGGGCAATGCAAGAAGAAGCTTTTAAATCTAATATTCCTTTAATGAGAGATGAAATTCAAAAAAAACATACATTTGATAGAAATTCTATGGCTACAGTATTTCCATTTACAACTTCAGAGGTTGGACATTTAACTCGGAATTCCATTAGGATTTAATAAACAAACAGGTATACCTATTTTATTTGATAATTTCCATTCATCACTTACAAATTATAACATGGTTATATTTGCAAAATCAGGAGCACGGTAAATCTGTTACAATGAAAACATTAATTTCTAGATCTGCTGTACTTATGGGAATAGAAAGTTTAGCATTAGATGCAGAAGGAGAATACTCTGCTGTTGCAGAAGCACTTGGAGGAATAAATGTAGTTTTAGGACCAACATCACAAACTATAATAAATTTATTTGATATAGAAATAGAAAAAGTGAAAGACGAAATTACAGGAAGAGAAAGAACAATATTAAATGTAGAAAACAAAGTAGAAGACGTAACACAAGCACTTTTAACTATGGCAAGAGGAAGTACACGTAGTAAAGAAGTAAATGAGCTTACAAAACAAATAATTGCAGAAGTTGTTGCAGAGGAATATGCAAATGCAGGAATAACATCAGATCCAAATAGTTTATACGAAGCAAATAACAGTGGATATAGTGGTAAAAATTTATTTAAAACAAAAAAACAAATGCCAACAATTGGTTCTTGGTATAAAACATTACTAAAAAAAGCAAAAGAAAACACAGATAGTAATTACCAATTCCATTATAGTTATTTAACTAAAGTTATGAAACAATATATAAGAGAGTATAATGGGCAAATGGCATATTTTGATGGACAATCAACATTCGAATTATTAGAAGGAGCACCATTTATAAATTTAGATATTTCTCAGCTAGAAGAAAGATTTGCAAGACCACTTGCACAACAAATATTACTTTCTTGGATTTGGGAAAAATACGTAAAGAAAAACAGTGAAGATAGAAAAAAAGCAACTAAAAAAAGGGTTCTAGTAGATGAAGCATGGATGCTACTTCCATACCCAGAGGCTGTTGATTTTTTAAATACAATGGCAAGACGTGCAAGAAAAAGAAATGTATCACTTGCAATAATTTCACAAAGATTCCAAGATTTTTACGAAAAACCAGAAGCACAAGCAGTTTTAACATCTTCAGATACAAAATTATTTTTAGCTCAAGATAAATCAGAAATAGAATACTTAAAAGAAGTATTTAAACTAAGCGAAGGAGAAGCAGGATTTTTAGTAAGCTGTCTAATAGGAGAAGGTTTATTAAAGGTAGGACAAGATACTGCAATAATACAAATAACACCAACTAAAAAAGAATTTGAATTTGTGGAAACAAATTTAAATAAATTAGTAGAAAAAAACTAAAGAAGGCATGTATATAAGAAAGGTAAATATTATGAAGGTTTTAACTAATAAGAAAAATTTAAAAATACTATCTATAATACTTATATTTTCAGTAGTATTAATTTCTATAATTCCAAACTACTCTTTTGCAGATGAAGATGATGATACAGGTGGTAAATTATTTAAACCGATATTCAAACTATTTGCAGGTGTAGGAGATTTAGTAGTAAAAGGTTTACAAAAAATATTTGTTGGAGATGGCAATATTAGAATAGAAAATCCACGGAAGATTAGAAAATGATGGATATAATAATTTTAGTATAAGATATGGTCCGGCAACAATATTTTCTGGTGATATACCAGGTTTAGATGCAAATTTTATAAACCCTAAATATACAGATAATACTCCTTATGAAATTACAACTACACCAGAATACGTAAAAAACGATTTGTATTCGACAACTCTTAATGATGAAGACTTTGAGACATTTGATGAATTGATAACTATAATTGAAACTATAACTAAATTAAAACCTGAAAGAATAGTATTAATAGCAGATGGAGAAGATTTAAATGAAACTCAAATGTCTATATATTGTGGCAACCATTGCATATTAGTTGAAGATGGAAATAATACAACAATGAAAGCACTAGCAAATTTAATTGACGGTAAAGCTATAGATGAAGATAGAGAATGGGATGCTTCTGCGATATTGTCAGAATCATATGCAAATTTTAATAGTAAAATTACTAGTAATGCTGATTGGAAAAAATATGTTGATAAGTTAGTAAAAAGCGGTAGTGTTTTTTGGGCTACAATTGAAGCTGGAAATGAAGAGGAAATTTCTGTAGCAGAAGGATTAGCTAGTAGATATAGTGAATCAGAGATAGAAAAAATTATTAATAAATATGGATACCAAGAAGCGAGTGTAAAATCAAAAGTAAATGATAGCTATTATTGGGAATTAAATGATGGAAATGGTAATGTTGAAAATTATGAATTTAGATGTACATTAAATAATACTTATGGTACTTATACTTATACTATAATTAGAACTACATATAATTTGGATTCTCTTAAAACAGGAGAAACTAAACTTTCAACTTCTTATGAATTAAAAAATGCAATAAGTAAATGGTATGTAACTTTAAGAACAATAGCATTAGTAGGGTTATTATCAGTATTAGTATATGTTGGAATAAGAATAATAATCTCATCAACAGGTCAAGAAAAAGCAAAATATAAAAAGATGATAGGTGATTGGTTAGCGGCAATATGTATATTATTTGTATTACATTATATAATGGCATTCACCATGACAATTGTAGAGAATATATTAGATATATTTAAAATAGATAATATAGTTAGTGCAACAGGTGAAGATGTTTTTATGACTTCAATCAGACAATCTGTAAATACTACAGGAACATTATCAACATCATTTGCAGAATTATTAATTTATTTGGTTTTAGTTGTGTATACAGCAATATTTACATTTCATTATTTAAAAAGGTTAGTATATTTAGCATTTTTTACAATGATAGCACCATTAATAGCACTAACATATCCATTAGATAAAATAAAAGACCGGACAAGCACAAGCGTTTGGAATGTGGATAAAGGAATATGTGTTTAATGCTTTAATGCCAGTAATGCATTTGTTATTATATTACATATTTGTAGGTAATGCTATGGAATTTGCATCATCAAATCCAATTTATGCACTAGTATGCATAGGATTTTTAATTCCAGCAGAAAAATTCTTTAGAAAGATGTTTGGATTTGATAAAGCAACAACAAGTAGTCAGTTTGGAGCAGCAGCTGGTGGAGCTATGGTTATGAATGCAATTAATAAAATAAGTAATGCAGGCGGAAGCAGTGGAGGCAAAGGTTCAAAATCAGGAAGCGGAAGCTCAGGTGGAGGAGACAGTTCACCAGCAAGAATTAGTAATAGACCAGATGGAGGAAGCCCAGATCAAAGTAGTCCAAATCCAGATCCATTAGACAATAGAAATCCAGTATTTGGTGGCGGAAGTGATGGCTTAGGTGGTACAACAGCAGGAGTAACAAGGAGACCTGGGCCAACTATAAGACGGAGCAAGAGGAATTGCAAATGGAGTTGGACAAGGACTAAACAATGTACGAAGACAATATTTTAATGTAGCAAATGCTCGTAAAGGGTTAAAAGCTATAGGAAGGGGCGCTAGAAAAGGATTAGTAGGAGCAGCAGGAGCTGCTGCACTAGGAACATTTGGACTTGCAGCAGGTATAGCATCAGGAGATATAGGTAATGTATTTAAATATACAGCAGCAGGAGCTGCTGGTGGTTTTGCGGGAGCTAATAAAATAGGAGATAGGCTTACAGAAATAGAAAAGAAAAATAGAGACTTATATAGAGAAGGAAGCTTAGGAACTACAGAATTTAAAACAAGAAAAGCAATACAAGAATTACAACAAGATAATGATTTTAATCAACTATGTAAAGAATTAGGTGTAAGAAATTCAGGAGATAGAAGAAGGTTAATAAGACAGTTTAGTAATAATGGAATTACAGATCCAGAAGCTATAAAGAAAGCAGTAGCTGCAGGTGTAGATAATGATAGAGTGAACAATGAGGCTGATAGAACTGCTGGAATAAATTATATGATAGGTGCAGCTAGAATAAGAAAACAAGCAACAAGTCAAGGAATGAGTAGAAAAGATGTACAAGAATTGCTACAAGGCAGAGGTTTAAGTGGCGGAGATCTTGATGATGCTATGAAATTAATATATTCAATGTAAAAGTTAGGAGAATAACCATGAATAGAATTATTAGATGGTATAATAAAAATAGAAAAATATTTTGGCTTGTAGTTTTTATAGCAATTATTATTATTAACGTGCCAATAGTATTAAATGAATATGCTAAAGATAAAAAGGAAAGTAGTAGTATTAGTAATAATACTACTACTTATAATAATAAAAGCTATTCTATAATTTCTGGTGAAACTGTAAAGGAAGAAACAAACACAGAAAATATGGATATAATTAATATCTTTGTTAATTATTGCAATAATGGAGAAATAGAAAAAGCATACGAAGTATTATCAAATAATTGCAAACAACAATTATATCCAACAATAGACCAATTTAAAGATAAATATTATAACAGTGTTTTTAATAATAAAAAGTCATGTGATATTCAAGCATGGGTTTCAAATGGAAAATATTATACATATAAAATAAACTTAAAAGAAGATATATTATCAACTGGTAATGCAAATTCTTCTTCTATAGAAGACTACTATACTATTATATATGAAGATGGCAGTTATAAATTAAATATAAACAGCTATATAGGAAGTGTTGAGATAAATAAATTTAATCAAAATGCTGAAGTAAGAATAGAAGTTTTAAATAAAGATGTTTATATGGATTACGAAATATACAATTTAAAAATACAAAGTAAAAATGGAAAATCAATATTATTAGACAGCTTAGAAAAAACAGATACCATGTATTTAGAAGATAGTAATAACTTACAATATAGTGCATATAATCACGAATTAGTAACAGAAAAACTAAGAGTAAGAACTGTAAAAAACGTAGGTATAAAATTTAATAAAAAATATACAACAGAAAGAAAAATACAAAAAATTGTATTTTCAGATATTATATTAGATTATGATAATTACATTAGTTATACTAATAAATCTGAATTTAAAAATAGAGTAAAAATGGAAATAGAATTGTAATAATCCTATAAAAAAGGTGATGAATATGGCTGATTATAATAATGAAGAAAAAAAGATAAAAGAAAAAAATTTAGGTCAATTTGCAGATAAAGCTGTAGAAAATATAGAAAAAGCAGAAAAAATAAAAAAATGGGTAACTAGAATAATTGCAGCAAGCAAAGTGATTGGTATAGGAATGGTTATTGGAGGAATTTTAGCATTAACTACTTTTTTAGCTAGTGCACTAGATTACCTTGATTGGGATACATATACTAAAGCAATTTCTGTAAAAGCTAATGCTATTGGAGAGGAAGCATTAGAAAAAAATATTTTAGTAATAGAAGATGGTAAATATAAGATAAGCTATGATGGAAAAACAGGAAAAGAAGCCATAGAAGCAATACTAGAAGATAATAATATGAACTTTGAAGATTTTACTGATGAAGAAATAGAATGTTTATATAAAGCTTTAAAAGCAGAGTGGGCAACAACATATCCAAATTTAGGAGAAGATGTTGATAACGAGGATATAGATAGTGAATATGTTCAAGGAGTAATAACAATAAAAAGAGGGAAACAAGATGGAACAGTAATACCACTTGAATACGAAGCATATGAAGATTTTTCACAAAGAGAAGATGAAACAGCTTTAGATTATTTTAGCATAAAAGATGGAAATATAATTGTTGCAGGATGGAGTACTAATCAAGTTATATTTGAACCATCTGAAAGTATGCCAGAGGATATAAAAAGTCAGTATGTAAGTACAGAAGAACAAATTAGTATACAAGAAGTGTCAATAAATTATAGAAGCATTATAGGAATTCATACAATGCCATTTGATTTTTTAGCAGCTTTGCTAGTTAATACAGAAGATGTAGATTTTGTTGATGAGCTTGCAGATTTAGCATTTAATAGTACAATAGAAGCTACAATATATGATAATACAACACAAATAACTACTATTGAAACAGAACATATAAACGAAGAAACAACATATCAAAAATGGGTAGATTATTATACAACAAATACTACAGAAACATTTTTAGCTGATGGAACACTATCACGAGGCTCTAGCAGTAATAGTAATACCACATATAATGAAGAGATTACTTCAACAGAAAAAAAAGAGATAGATTATACATTAACAACAACAAGAATTACCAAAAATAATAGTTATACTTTTGGATTAACAAATGTTAGTTCATGGATAGCAGATATAACAAATGAGTATACGTATTCGCCTAAAGATGGAGAAAAAGAGGATTTAGCATTAGAAGGACCAAATACTTCTAATTATCAAGGAGAAATACAAGAAATATCTAAAGAAGATTCAGATGTAGTTGCATTTAGAGATAGTAAATATAGGGAGTCTTCTACAGTAGATGAATATAACAATTCAACAACTACACAAAAAATAGCATGTACAATAACAGCAGCAAGAAAACAAGAAACTTCAAATAGAACTGTTGAAATGCTAGAAAATTCAAGCACAACAGATGAATATAAATACGAAAAAGGGACTGTTGAAACAGAAAATATAGGAGAAAAATTTAAAGAAGTTTATGATAATAACTCTAAGGCTAGGGCTCAGTTGGAGGTTGTTTCTTCATGGCTATTTGAATTATTAGAAGAATCATCATCAACAATTGATTATGTTTCTGTTATGAAATATTTATTATATGTGTGTACAGGACAAAGCTATGGAGTAACAGATTTAGATGAATTGTTTTTAGATAACTCTTTTAATATGCTAAGTAATGCATCAGGTACTTTAATAGAGGCAGGTTCTATTGAAGCTACTGTTTGGTATACATTAAAATCGTATGGTTTTAGTGATTATGTTGTAGCTGGAATAATGGGAAATATAGTGGGTGAATCTAGTTTTAATCCAACTTTAATTGAAAATGAAGAAGAACCAGAGACTAGCGGAATTGGTTTATGTCAATGGTCATTTGAAAGGAATGCAGAGTTAAGGGCATATGCTGCTTCTAAAGGAACTGAGTGGACAGACGTAGAAACTCAAATTGAATTTTTAATAGCAGAAATAACTGATCCACAGCAAGGACCAGCAAAAGATTATGCAAAATATCAGTTTATTGATACTACAGAAGAAGGTGTAGAATATACTCAAGAAAGTTGGTTAAGTAGTGAAGATGTTGAATATGCTACTAAAGCTTTTACTTTTGGTTGGGAGCGTCCAAAAAAAGATGATCCTAATTTTAAAACAAATCTTCAAAGAAAAATTGCAGCTGCAGAAGAATTTTATGCACAATTTAGTGGAACAACTGCTCCAATTACTGTAACAGGTGGGTCAAATAATTCAACAGGTTCTGCAAGTATAGATGCTTTCTTAGCTAAAGCAGATGAAATACATGCATATATGGAAAAGAACTATTTTACATATGGTCATAGTTCAAATCCAAAATCAGCAGGACAGGCAAATTGTGTATCCTATGTGACTTGGGCTTTGAAGGAAATTGGATATATAGATAGCATTTATGTTAGTTGTAGGGAATTTTACAATGCACATAAGAATAATTTTGTGATGGTAAATAGTGCTAATGATTTACAAGCGGGTGACATTGTATTTCAAATGACTAGTAGTGATAGTTCTGGTTGCGCTGTATTTCAGGGAACTGGAAGATATATTTCACATGTTCAAATTTATGCTGGTGATAATACATGGTATAACGCAGGTTCAACTAGTGCTATACAAAGAAATAGCCCATACTATTATGTATATTCAGAAAGTATGTTTTCAGGAGCTTTTAGATTAAAATAAAAAATATTTAGTTATAAAGATAATTCTAAAATTATATAAAATTAATATAAAAGGATAGAATGAACAATGAGTAAAATAAAAAATGTATTGATATTTTTAATAATAGTATTAATTATATGTATATTTTTGATAATATACATTAATCAAAAAGAAGTAAGTGTGGAACAAGAAATAGAGACAAAGGGAAATACAGAAATACAACAAATAGCAGATGAAATAGAGGTAAGAGAAGACTATTTTACAATTAATAACTGTATAAGAGAATATTTAAATGCAATAAATATAGAAAATAGTGCATATTATAGAAATGATCAAAATGGTAATTACGTAAAAGTAGTAGAAGAGAATTTTATAAAAAACAAAATATATAACTTATTAAGTACGAAGTTTATTGCTAAAAATGATATAACTATAAAAAATATATATGATAAAATTCAAATAATAAATAAGACTGCATTATTTATTCCATTAAAAATTGAATTAATAAATAATGCGAATGTAAGAAGCTATTATGTATATGGCCTAGTGGAAGATATTTCTAATTATAATATTATAATGGAATTAAGAGCTATCGTAAATTTAGACAGAAAAAATGGAGCTTTTTCCATAGAAGTATTAGAAGAAAATTATAAAGAAGAAAATAGAGTTAGCATAGATAATATTGAAAGGAATGAAAATAATCAACTATACATTCAAAATATTAATACACAAATTGTTGTAGAAGATTATTTAAAATTATACAAAGGAGCTGTATTAGGAAATCCTGAGTTAGTATATAATTATTTATTAGATGAAGAATATAAAAATAAACGATTTAAAAATTTAGAAGATTTTAAAAAATATATAGAAAAAAATAAAAGTTTGTTTTTTAGTGCTAGAGTAGAAAAATACGGTGTAAAATCTAACGGTGAATATGATGAATATTTAGTAATAGATCAAAATGGAAGATATTATTGTTTTAAAGAAAAAGAGATAATGAATTATAAAATTATATTAGATACTTATACTATAGATAGCCAAGATTTTATAAATAAATATGATTCCACAACTGAGCAAGGAAAAGTAGCATTAAATATTGATAAATTTATAAAAGCAATTAATGATAAAAGTTATTATTATGCGTATAACTTACTTTCAGAAGGATTTAAATCAAATTACTTTAAGACACAAGAAGAATTTGAAAATTATGCAAGAGAAACATTTTTTGATAACAATAATGTAGATTATAAAGAAGGAAAATTTTCGGTAGAATCAGGGCTATATAAATACGAATTAACAATAACAAATTCTGAAGGTGAAAATATTACAAAAACATTTATAATGAAATTAAATGATAATAGAGAATTTGAAATGTCATTTAATGTGTAATTTGATTTTATGCAATAAATATGTTAATATATATTTATATGAGGTGATTTATTATGGACAAATATAGACAACAAATAGAAGAAATGATAAAAAACATAAAAGAGGAAGAGAATAGAAGAGAAGTAACTTTTAAACAAGGTCAAAAACTAATTGTAAATGGGCAAGAAATACCTGTTTCTGTATTAGATATTAAAGAACCTATGGAAAAAGATGATGAAAAAACAAATATAAACAAAATGCATATTTTATTTAAAACTAAAGATGGATATATATTAATTGCAGAAGTAACTGAGGATAAAGAAATTGTATTTCATTCTGATGGTTTGAGGCAAGCAGGTATAAAAATTGAATTAAAAAGTTCAAATAAAATAGAATTAACAGAAGAAGAAAGGGAAGAAGATAAACAAGAAGCTGAAGGTAAAAAAACTTTACCCGAAGAGAAAGAAAGAGAAGAAGAACCAGAGGAAGAAGAACCAAAGAAAGAAGAACCTGAGCAAGATGACAAAAAACCGCAATTAAACCAAAAACAATCTAATTGGATAAAATTAGATTTAAATGCTGAGGTAGTACATAATACTCCTTTAAGACATTTAATTCCAAATAGTGATAAATATAAAGAAGTATACATAGTTCCAGGTAAAGATGAATATTCATATACAATTCAAGGCGGAGATAAAGAGTCTGGATATGAGGTTATAGAATCTTTAGAACGCACAGAGGGAAGAGGACCTACACAAGATATAATATCTATAGGAAACAGCGGAGAATTGAATGTAGAATCAAAACAGGCACTGGCAATGTATAAAATTAGAGGAAGAGAAGATGAAGGATTTTCTATTACTGAAATACAACCAGGAAATGAACAAGTAAGGATGGAATATTGGAGAAAAGCTTATGGTGATATGTATATAAGTACTACTGTGCCACAGGCTAATGCAGATAGAGGACTAGATAGACCATCCCCAGAAGTAAAATATTTAATGGCAAAAAATCAAACCTCTAGATTAGAAATGGAAAGAATTTTTGAAACTTATGAAAAAGCAGATAACCTAAAGAAACAAGATGTACCATTTGAAGCAAATCCTGCAGCAGATGGTATAGAATTAGAAGAGTTAGATAGAGAAACTCTTAGACAAAGACTTATTGAAGAAATTACACAAAAACTAAAAGAAGAATATGGAGAAAATCAGACGCCAGGATTTTATGATAATGATAAAGGCCCAATAAAAGGAAAAGCAGTAATAATAGCAGATAAAATACTTGATGACGGTCAAAGTTATGAAAAAGCAAAAGAAGAAACTTTTGATGATGGAAGGGGAGAAGGTGGACAAACACCTGATCAAAAAAGAAATAGAGAAGGATAATTAATATATAATAAATATGTATAAACTCCTAAAAATAGCAAAAACTATTTTTAGGAGTTGATTTTTTATGAAAAAAATAAAAGTATTTATATGTAGTGTAATTCTTTTAATTTTAATAGGAATTACAAATACAAGTATAGCAATGTCACATTATCAAACTGTTGGAACGAGTACAGGCTTAGTTACAGCAAGCACACTAAATATAAGACAAGGTCCAGGGACTAAATTTAATATAGTTACAAGAGTTAATAAAAACGAATATATAAGAATATTTGCAAAAATTGGAGATTGGTATGTTATACAAACAGACAGTGATTATATAGGAGCAGTTAGTAGCAAATATGTAAAACTTATATATCCAAATACTTCAAATAATCAAAATAGTTCAGGAAGTAGTGGGAGTAGTGGAGCAACAAATACAACTAGTGAATTAACAGCAGATGAGCAAGAAGTATTTGATTTAATAAATGCAAAAAGAGTAGCAAATGGTTTATCACCACTAAAAATAGATGACGAATTGCAAAATGTTGCAAGAATTAAAGCACAAGATATGGTAGATAACAATTATTTTTCACATACATCACCAGTATATGGTTCTCCATTTGACATGATAAAAAAATTTGGAATTAGTTATAAAACAGCAGGGGAAAATATAGCAGGACATTCTACAAATAGTGGAGCAGTAAATGCATGGATGAACTCATCTGGACATAAAGCAAATATATTAAACAGTAGCTTTAACTACACTGGAATAGGCGTAGTAAAAAGTCCTAAATATGGAAAAATATATGTTCAAATGTTTATGGGAAAATAACAAACAAAAATTTGTATAAACATATTGACAAAAGGAAAATAATGGGATAGAATATATATCAATTAAAGATGCATAATTGAGAAGGAAGTGATAATATGGATCAAGAAAAATTTAATTTGGTTAATGAAGAAGAGGCTGAGGCAAAAAGTTATGAAGACCTATTACAGTTACAGAAAGAGTTAGTTAATAATCCTCAAGCTTCAGATTTAGACATAGCATTTGTAAGAGCAATTATAATAGATAGAGAAGAAGAGATGGGAATAGATAACACTATACCATGGGAGCAAGCAGTTGATGAATTATTAAAAGGTACAGAGTTTGAGAATAATCATAGAAAAAGATGCACTACAAGAGTTAATACAAATCAAATGGTATATTGAGCAAGATTCAGAATTTTATGCAAATAAAACAATAAATGAAATAAATAAAAGAATACACAATTTATTACTTTTCCCAGAAATGGGAAAAGTGGTAAATACGCGAGAGACCTAGCGGTCTCTCGGGGTTTAATCCACCCGCTAAGCGGGTGAGAATAGAAAAGGCTATGCCGATAAGCGACAAATAGAATAAAAAAACTCCATCTGGTATAATTTAAGTAGTTTCGCAGACTGCT
>JAFQIK010000027.1 GCA_017397545.1 Clostridia bacterium | reverse complement strand
TCGATGATTTTCCCTATTCAACAAAAAAGCTTCGCAAATATTCCACACAAAATTTTTTCAAAATTTTGGCGGACGAACAACGGGCGTGGACTTTGCAATAAATTTAAACAGTCTGACAGAAAAGAAAGTCCACTGTTGTTCTTACGGTTCAGATTAAAATAAAAAATGTAGAGTAAATGTAGGGGCGACTAGTAGTCGCCCACTTCTTACAGAGCATTTCTTAAGAAAATTATTAATAGCATTTTCTTCGAATGGTGGGAGAACACAGTTCGCCCCTACAAACACTATACAAATTTTTTATATTCTACTGAACCGTAACTCTTTCTTGTTAAAATATTGACAAAAATCATACAAAAGCATATATTTAATACAATGAAGGAGCAAAAAAATGAGTGAATGTAAGCATTGCCATGTTCATGAGCACAACCATGAACATGAAAATATAAAAAGTGAAATTATAAAACTAATACTATCATTAATAATATTTGTAATAGCTATTATAAAAGCTTTTCCAGAGAAAATAACAATTTATTTATATATCATTGCATATATATTGTCTGGTTATAAAGTATTAATAAATTCTATAAAAAATATATTTAAAGGCGAAATTTTTGATGAAAATTTTTTAATGTCAATTGCAACAATTGGAGCATTTGCAATTAATGAACCAATGGAAGCAGTAGCTGTAATGATTTTTTATAATTCAGGTGAACTATTTCAAGATATAGCAACAAATAAATCTAAAAAATCTATTGTTTCATTAATGAATATAAAACCAAAAGTTGCTAATTTAAAAGTAGATAATGGAATAAAACAAGTTGAACCAGAAGAACTAAAAATAGGGAATATAATTGTAGTTAAACCTGGAGAAAAAGTACCAGTAGATGGAATAATAATAAGCGGTGAAACTTCTTTAAATACATCTGCTTTAACAGGTGAATGGATTCCGAGAAAAATTAAAGTAAATGATGAAGTGATGGCTGGTTCAATTAACGAAGATAGTTTAATAGAATTAAAAGTTACAAAAGAATTTAAAGATACTGCAATAAGTGAAATTATAGAATTAGTAAAGAATTCTAATAAAAATAAATCAAAAACAGAAAAATTTATTACAAAATTTGCAAAAGTTTATACACCAGTAGTTGTATTACTTGCTGCGATTTTAGCTTTTGTTCCACCTATATTTATAGGATTTGAAAACTTAAGTGAATGGGTAAGAAGAGCATTAGTGTTTTTAGTAACATCATGTCCTTGTGCTTTAGTATTATCAATACCTCTTGGATATTTTGCAGGGATTCGGAAAAGCTGGAAAAGAAGGGGTATTAGTAAAGGGATCAGAATTTTTAGACACACTAACAAAGGCAAAAGCAATAGTATTAGATAAAACAGGAACAATTACAAAAGGAAATTTCGAAGTTTCTAAAGTAATACTTGCTAAGGATATTAGCGAAGAAGAATTAATAAATATAACTGCAATTGCAGAAAGTATGTCTAATCATCCAATAGCAAAAAGCATTGTTAATAAATCAAATGTAAATATAAATACAAAAGATATTTTAGAGTATAAAGAAATTTCAGGAATGGGAGTTAAAGTAAAATATAAAGAAGATGAAATATTTGCAGGAAATGCTAAATTATTAGATAGTGAAAATATTAAGTATTATAAATGTAATGAAATAGGGGCAATAGTATATGTTGCAAGAAATAAAAAATATTTAGGTGCAATAGTTATTTCAGATATAATTAAAGAAGATAGTAAAGAGGCAATAGAAAGTATTGATAAAACCGGAATAAAAAATGTATATATGTTAACAGGAGATAACAAAGAGGTAGCACAGAATGTAGGGGAAAAGGTAGGAATACAAAATATATATTCTAATTTATTGCCACAAGAAAAAGTAGAAAAAATGAAAGAAATAAAAGAAAAGTATGGAACAATAGTTGCAGTAGGAGATGGAATAAATGACTCTCCATTATTAGCACTTGCAGATGTAGGAATATCTATAGGAAATACAGGTTCAGACCTGGCAATAGAAAGCTCAGATATGGTTATAATGGATGGAAAATTATCTAATATAGCAAACGCAATTAAGACTGCGAAAAAGACTAAAAGAATAGTAATGCAAAATATATATTTTTCAATTGGAATTAAAGTAATAGTTTTAGCATTGGGAGCAATGGGAATATCTACAATGTGGGAAGCAGTTTTCGCAGATGTAGGAGTAACATTTATAACAGTATTAAATTCATTAAGAATATTTAGAAAATGAGATTTAACTATTCACTAAAAAAGACAGCCTTTAGCTGTCTTTTTTAACGTATATCTTGTTTGGGTTCTATATTAGTTTCCAATAATTCCGGTTTTTTTAGATATCTATAAAATGATTTTAATGCATTTGCATAATAAAAACCATCACATATTCTTTCATCTGCAACCCATGCAAGTGATATTGATTTTTCTGGAACAATATCATCATCTTCATAAATATAACTTTTTTTCTTTTTACCCATTGCTAAGAAAACACCTGTTGTTCCAAAGTTGTATAAATGGTGATAAATTGCATCTATTCCAAGAGAACCAACATTTGTTAAAAATGCACTTGTATGGAATGGACTTAATTTAATAATAAATTTTGGCATCATTCCATGCTTATCTAAATACATTAGAATATTTACTATAAGTTTATATAACCAATCTGGGATAAGAGATAAAAATTTTACAAGCTTATCTGTATCATTTTGAGCATCTTTATCTTTGTTTTGAAGTATTGTTTTATCTAATATTTCTTTTACTTCAAATATATTTTCAGAGCCAGTAAAAGGAAGTTTTATAGTTGTTTCTTCAGCATCTTCTGTCATTCCTTTTTTTATTGCAAGGGAAATATGTATTCCGTGTCTTGCATAAGTTCTTCCGTCCATTATAAATCTATTTAATGCAGGTTTTTCTGCAAGCATTCTTACTAGTGCAGCATATATGATATTCATATATGACATCTTAATTCCTTCTTGTTCTTTTTTTGCAATATATTCATCTAAAGTTTTAATAGGAATCTCTTGTGAAAAGTATACGTGAGCATCACTTCTTTCTTTCATAACATGAGGTATAACTCTAAAAAGTGGGTCAAGTGATTTTATTTTTCTTCCATCTGATCTTAATCCTAACATAATTCATCTCCTTTATAATTTCAATTATACTATAAAAAAAGTAATATATGCAAGAAAAATGTCAAAAAAGAGAAAATGTATAATAATTAAATTATTGACAAATAAATTCAACTAAACTAAAATATAATAGAAGGGGCGATTTAAAGATAGATTTATTATCTAATTTTTAATCGTCCTTGAAAAATTAACTAGTTAAATAAGGAGTATATATGTTTAAAATATTAAAAAACTTAAAGAAAACTTGGATTTCCGTAGTAATTATTGTAATACTTTTATGTATTCAAGCATGGACAGATTTAACACTTCCAGATTACACATCTAAAATTGTAAATGAAGGAATACAACCTATTGTAGAAGGTGGGAAAGCGCAAAGTAATTACATATTAATAACAGGAATAAAAATGATAGGAATAGCGCTTCTTAGTATGTCATGCGCAGTGGCAATAATGTTTCTATCATCAAGAGTTGCAGCAAATTTAGGAAGAACTTTAAGAGAAAAAGTTTTCAAAAAAGTTTTGTGCTTTACAAGAAAAGAATTTATGGAATTTTCTACAGCATCTCTAATTACACGTACAACAAATGACGTACAGCAAATCCAAATGCTAATTACTATGCTTTTTAGAACTATAGTTTATGCACCAATTATGGGAATAGGAGCTTTTATTAGAGTTTTAACAAATAGCAATAATTCAATGGCATGGGTTATAGGGGCTGCAATTGCTTGTATTATTGCAATAGTATTAGTTCTATTTATAATAGCAATGCCTAGATTTAAAAAGCTTCAAGAGTTAGTAGATAGATTAAATTTGGTATCAAGAGAAATTTTAACAGGGCTTCCAGTAATAAGAGCATTTAATACAGAAAAAAAAGAAGAAGAAAGATTTGATAATGCAAATACTAATTTAATGAAAACAAATAAGTTTGTTAACAGAACTATGAGTATAATGATGCCAGCGCTTATGTTTGTAATGAATTCAGTTATGCTTTTAATAGTATGGGTTGGAGCAGGAAAAGTAGATGAAGGAATAATGCAAGTAGGAGATATAATGGCATTTATTCAATACACTATGCATATAGTAATATCTTTCCTAGTAATATCAATGATATCAATAATGCTTCCACGTGCAGCAGTATCTGCAAGACGTATCAACGAAGTTTTAGAAACTGAAGCCTCTATAAAAGACAAAGAAGAAACAAAAGAATTTGTAGAAGACAAAAAAGGATATGTAGAATTTAAAAACGTATCATTTAGATATCCAGATGCAGATACAGAAATTCTAGAAGATATTACATTTACTGCAAAACCTGGAGAAACTACTGCATTAATAGGAAGTACAGGAAGCGGTAAATCAACAGTAGTAAATTTAATACCACGTTTTTATGATGTAACAGGCGGAGAACTTTTAATAGATGGTGTTAATATAAAAGATGTAGCTCAAAAAGAATTAAGAAGTAGAATAGGATTTGTACCACAAAGGGGTGTGCTATTTTCAGGAACAATAGAGTCAAATATTAAATATGGAAATAATACTATGTCTGACGAGCAAATGAAAAAAGCTGCAGAAATAGCACAAGCAACAGACTTTATAGAAAGAAAAGAAAAAGGATTTAATTCAGAAATAGCACAAGGCGGAAATAATGTATCTGGAGGACAAAAACAACGTTTATCAATAGCAAGAGCGTTAGCAATTGACCCAGAAATTATAGTATTTGATGATAGTTTCTCAGCATTAGATTTTAAAACAGATAGTAAATTAAGAGAAGAGCTTTCAAAGCAGACAAAAGGTAAAACAGTAATAATAGTTGCACAAAGAATTAGTACAATTTTAAATGCAGACCAAATTATAGTATTAGATGAAGGAAAAATTGTAGGAAAAGGAACACATAAAGAATTAATGCAAAATTGTGAAGAATACAAAGAAATAGCAATGTCACAATTATCAGAAGATGAATTATCGTAGGGGCGATTTTAATCGCCCGCAAAAAATGTAGGGGTCAATGCCCACATCGACCCGAATAAATTGATAGTAAACAATGTAGGGGCGAACTGTGTTCGCCCGCGGACGAACACAGTTCGTCCCTACAAAAATATTGAACATATAATGAAAGGGGTAAAAACATTATGCCAGGACCAATGGGAGGACCACCACCTAAAATGGGAGCAAATCAAAAAGCAAAAAATTTTAAAGGTACAACTAAAAAATTAATTAAAGATTATCTATCAAAATATAAAATTGGATTATTAATTGTTGTAATATTTGCAATAGGAGGAACAATTTTTACAATAGTAGGACCTAAAATATTAGGAAATGCAACAACAGAAATATTCAATGGAGTTATAAGTAAATATTCTGGAGGAGAAGGAATTAATTTTGGAAAGATAGCAAATATATTACTAACTTTACTTGGATTCTATATAGCAAGTGCAATATTTTCTCTTATTCAAGGTTTTACAATGACAGAAATTACACAAAGAATAACATATAAATTAAGAAGAGATATTGCATCAAAATTAAATAGATTACCTATGAAATATTTTGACAAAAAAACTAATGGAGAAGTACTTTCTATAATTACAAACGATATAGATACACTTTCTCAAAACTTAGAACAAAGTATTACACAAATAATAACATCAGTTTGTACATTGATAGGAATTATAATAATGATGTTATCTATAAGTGTTACAATGACAGCTATATCATTTTTAATTTTACCTATATCAATATTAATTGTAAAAAAGATAGTAGAAAAATCTCAAAAATATTTTAAAAGACAACAAGAATACTTAGGACATGTAAATGGCCAAGTAGAAGAAATATATGGTGGTCATACTATAGTAAAGGCATTTAATGGAGAAGAAGCGGCAGTAGCAGAGTTTAAAAAAGCAAATAAAGAGCTATATACATCTGGATGGAAATCACAATTTTTCTCTGGGTTAATGCATCCATTAATGATGTTTGTAGGGAACTTAGGATATGTTGCTGTATCTGTAGCAGGAGGATATTTAGCAATTCAAGGAAGAATAACAGTAGGAAATATTCAAAGTTTTATACAATATAATAAAAGATTCACACAGCCAATTGAACAAATATCACAGGTATCTGCAATGCTTCAAGCAATGGTTGCTGCAGCAGAAAGAGTATTTGAATTTTTAGAAGAACCAGAAGAAGTAAAAGAATCAGAAATTGGTGTTGATACAAGCAAACTAAAAGGAAATGTAGAATTTAAAAATGTTCAATTTGGATATGATGAAGATAAAATAATAATTAATAATTTTAATAGCAAAGTTAAAGAAGGACAAAAAATTGCAATAGTTGGACCAACAGGTGCAGGAAAGACAACAATGGTAAAATTATTAATGAGATTTTATGATGTAAATAGTGGAGAAATTCTAATAGATGGCCATAATATAAAAGATTTCAAACGTGGGGATTTAAGAAAAATGTTTGGAATGGTACTTCAAGATACATGGCTATTTGGTGGAACTGTAAAAGATAATATTAAATATGGAAATCCAGAAGCAACAGACGCAGAAGTTATAGATGCAGCCAAAGCGGCACATGTACATCACTTTATAAAAACGCTTCCGAAAGGATATAACTCTGTATTAAACGAAGAATCAAGCAATGTATCTGCAGGACAAAAACAATTACTTACAATAGCAAGAGTAATACTTGCAGATCCTAAAATATTAATATTAGATGAAGCAACAAGTTCAATAGATACAAGAACAGAAATACAAATTCAATCAGCAATGGATAACCTAATGAAAGGAAGAACAAGTTTTATAATAGCACATAGATTATCAACAATAAAAAATGCAGATTTAATTTTAGTAATGAACCATGGAGACATTGTAGAACAAGGAACACATGAAGAGTTACTTGCAAAAAATGGATTCTATGCAGATTTATATAATAGTCAATTTGATGAAGAAGAAGCAATGTAAATGTATAGAAAAGAGAAAGAGCGTAGTTAGAAATCTAACTACGCTCTAATGTGGTTTAACGAATAGATGATGGTGCAGTTGCAAGTGTCTGGCAAGCATCTACGCATCGAGATATAATAGCGTAAACGTTCATCTGATCTGCAAAAGAACATTTCGGAATAGTATCTACACAATCTTTAATCAAAGACAGGTACTCTTCAGTACTTTTGCATTTCTTAAATTTGGTTTCCAGACTAGCAGATGTAAGATTACACATTGTAAATCCTCCTTATAAAAAATTATAATTATATTATAACACGTTTTACATAAAAATGCAAAAACGCAAATTAAATGGTATCATAAAAAAGAGAATAGACATTTAATTTCTTGACAACTACAAAACAAAATGTTAAAATAATTTTAACTTAATTTAGTTATGTTTTAAAAAGAAAACTAGTAGAATTTTATAGCAACTATAGAGAGGTAATGGTTGGTGGAAATTATCTAGTAATATAAAATTTGAATTACAATTCTTATAGTAACTAACGTGTAGCTACGAATAAGCGTAAAATAAGGCAATATAAAAATATTGTAAATAAAGGTGGTACCACGAAATTTAAACCAATTCGTCCTTTAACTAGGGTGAATTGGTTTTTTGATTGTAGGGGTCGATGCCCTACCCCAAGGGCATGTGTTATCTGTAGCTCATTTCATTTCGCACAGCTAACCGAACATCGACCCGAAATAAGAAAGGATGATAGTATGAATTTATACGAAGATTTAAAATGGAGAGGATTAATTCAAGATATTAGTGATGAAGAATTAATTAACAAATTAAACAATGAGAAAATAACATTCTATATAGGAACAGACCCAACTGCAGATAGTATGCATATTGGACATTATTCATCATTCTTAATATCAAAAAGACTTGCAAAATATGGTCATAAACCTCTTTTATTAGTAGGTGGAGCTACAGGTTTAATTGGAGACCCTAAACCAACAGCTGAAAGACCAATGATTACAAAAGAAGAAGTAGAAAAAAATATAGAAGGTTTAACAAAACAAGCTAAAGAAATATTTGGATTTGAAGTAGTTAACAACTATGACTGGACAAAAGATATAAATGTTATAGATTTCTTACGTGACTATGGAAAATACTTTAATGTAGGGTATATGCTTGCAAAAGACAAAGTAAAATCAAGAATGGAAACAGGTATAACATATGCAGAGTTTTCATACATGATACTTCAAGCATTAGACTTCTTGTATCTATACGAAACAAAAGGATGTGAACTTCAAGTTGCAGGTTCAGATCAATGGGGAAATATAACATCTGGAATAGAATTAATTAGAAAGAAAATAGATAAAACAGCATATGGTATGGTTATGCCACTTGTTACAGATTCTAATGGAGTTAAATTTGGAAAAACAGAAGGGAATGCTTTATGGCTAGATAAAAATAAAACATCAAGCTATGAACTATACCAATACTTAATAAACCTTGAAGATTCTATGATAATAAGCTACTTAAAGAAACTTACATTCTTAAGTAAAGAAGAAATAGAAGAAATAGAAATAAAACACAATGAAGCACCACATTTAAGAGAAGCTCATAAAGTGCTTGCAAGAGAAATTATAACAGATTTACACGGAAAAGAAGAATATGAAAAAGCAATAAGAATAAGCCAGGCTCTATTTAAAGGGAATTTTAGCGAATTATCAATAGAAGAGTTAGAAGAAGCATTTAAAGGAAATGAAGTAAAAACAGTAGAACTAGGTAAAAACATATTAGACATATTAGTAGAAATGAATGTAGCATCAAGCAAAAGACAAGCAAGAGAATTTATTTCAAACAATAGTATAGAAATAAAAGGAGAAAAAGTAAAAGAACTAGAAGCAATAGTAGACGCAACATATCTAACAAATAACACTTACTTAATAATAAAAAGAGGAAAGAAGAATTATTATGTGGGCAAAATAAATTAACGATTCTAGGGACTGTCCCTAAAAAGTAGCAGCTCGTCTGAGACTTTTTGGGACTGTCCTGAATCGTATAATAACTAAATCTTAGGAGTGATGTAATGAATATAGCATTAGGAATAATGATTCCATTTATAGGAACTGTTTTAGGTTCTGGGATGGTATTTTTTATGAAAAATAAAATGAATAATAAAGTACAAAAATTGCTTTTAGGATTTGCTTCTGGAGTAATGATAGCAGCATCAGTTTGGTCATTATTAATACCTTCAATAGAAATGGCACAAGAACAAGGAAAGCTTGGATGGATACCAGCAGCAGTAGGATTTTTATTAGGAATGACATTTCTTTTAGTATTAGATAGTTTAATACCACACATGCATTTAAATAACGAAAAACCAGAAGGAGTAAAATCAAAACTAAAAAAGACAACAATGCTAGTATTAGCAGTAACACTTCATAACATACCAGAAGGAATGGCAGTAGGAGTTGTGTTTGCAGGAGCTTTAATGGGGAATAATGGAATAACAATAGCAGGAGCATTAACACTTGCCATAGGTATAGCAATACAAAACTTTCCAGAAGGAGCAATTATTTCGATGCCTCTAAAAAGCGAAGGAGAATCAAAATTAAAATCATTTGGTTATGGAGCTTTATCTGGAATAGTAGAACCAATAAGTGCAATAATTACAATATTACTTACAAATATAGTAGTTCCAGTATTACCATATTTATTAGCATTTGCAGCAGGGGCTATGATGTATGTAGTAGTAGAAGAATTAATACCAGAATCACAATCAGGAGAACATTCAAATATTGGAACAATAGGAGTTGCAATTGGCTTTATAATAATGATGATATTAGATGTAGCTTTGGGGTAATAAAAAGGAGATAAGAGTATTATAATTGACAAATTTGCAAATTATGTTAATACATGTTATAATTAACTTGTTTGCAAAAGGATTTGCAACATAAATTTTGAAAGGCGGTAAACTGAATGCACATTTTAATGCTTTTGGATGAGACCAAGCAAAGAATCAAAGAATGCTTTGGAGAAGATGTAACTCTTACTGAAGGACGTGCAGGACGATATGGAGATGAAGCTGTAGAAATTCAGAATCCATATCAAACAATTGCAAAAGTTTATAAGAGGCGAAAGGATGGTCAATTAGCCATAGAAGCGATCCATGATCTCACAAAACCTCAGTCAGACTTAATCTTTGAGCTCGGCGATACCTATCTTGAATAACACCGCAACAAAAAGGGAACGAAGTGAATTATAATTAGCATATTTTTAATTCACTTCGACTTATCCCTTTTATTTTTTTAAAATATATTGACAAACAAAATAAAAAAATGTATCATTGTATTATGCAAGTAATACAATAAGAAAGGAAATAAAAAATGAACTTTATTTTTGACAATGATAGGCCTATTTATATTCAATTAGTAGAGCAGTTAAAAGAATATATAGTTGCAGGCAAATTTAAAGCAGGGGAAAAGCTTCCTTCTGTAAGGGAGTTTGCTATGCAAATAAAAGTAAATCCTAATACTGTTCAAAAAGCATTAGCTGAAATAGAAAACCAAAAACTTATATACACTGAAAGAACAAATGGTAAATTTGTTACAGAAAATGAGAAATTAATTGAAAATGTCAAAAAAGAACTTGCAGACCAAAAAGTTCAAAAATATTTCCAAGACATGAATAAATTAGGAATTAATAAAGAAGATGCCATTACATACTTGCAAGGGAAATAATTTGTAGGGGCGTTGTCGGTAAGGAATACCCTTGAAAAATACCAACCTGCGCCAATGCAATAATGTAGGGGCGGGTCTTGTGCCCGCCCAGATGAAACGTACAAAATCATTAGAGAGGAGAATTTTATGGAATTATTAGAGTGTAAAAACTTATCTAAATTCTATGATAAAAAAGAAGCACTAAAAGATGTAAATTTAAAAGTTCCAAGAGGAAAAATCATAGGACTTTTAGGTAAAAATGGAAGCGGAAAAACTACACTAATAAAATTAATAAATGATTTATTAATTCCTACAAGTGGAGAAGTTTTAATAAATGGTGAAAAACCAGGTGTTGAATCTAAAAAAATTATATCTTATTTACCAGAAAGAACATATTTAGATAAAGACATGAAAGTAAATCAAGTTATAAAATATTTTGAAGAATTTTATGATAATTTTAATGCAGATCCTGCAAGAAAATTATTAAAAGATTTAGATTTAGATGAAGAACAAAAACTATCTAAAATGTCTAAAGGAATGCAAGAAAAAGTACAATTAATTCTTGTTATGAGTAGAAAAGCAGATTTATATATTTTAGATGAACCTTTAGGAGGAGTAGATCCTGCAACAAGGGATTACATATTAGACACAATTCTTTCTAATTTTAATGAAGGTGCAAGTGTAATAATTTCTACACATTTAATTGCAGATATAGAAAGAATTTTAGATGAAGTTATATTTATAGATAAAGGTAAAATTATATTAACATCTCCAGCAGATGAATTAAGAAATAAAGAAAATGCATCAATAGATGAAATATTTAGGAGGTGTTTTAAATGTTAGGAAAATTACTAAAATATGATTTAAAATGGACATATAAAGGAGTAATGGTGTTTTATATACTTGCAATAATATTTTCAACAATAGGAAGACTGCTTTCAGAAATAGAAAATTCTTTAATTTTTAATATAATAGGTCAAGTGTGTATTGGAACAGCTGTTGCTATGGTAGTAAATGTATTAATAAATAATCTTATAAGAGTATGGGTTAGGTTTATTAGAAATTCATATAAAGATGAATCATATTTAACACACACATTACCAGTAAGCAAAAAAACTATTTTCTTATCAAAAGTGCTATCAGCAATTATAACAATGATAACAAGTGCGGTTATAATAGTAGTATGTGTAGCAATATGTTATTATTCACAAGAAAGTATTGAATGGGTAAAACAAAGCTTAGAATTCGTAGCATCAACATATAACAGTACAGTAGTAGGATTTCTTTTAATAGTAACAGTAGTACTTTTCTTAGAAATGATATTTGCTTTGTTTGCAGGATATATAGGAATAATATTTGGACAAAAGTCTAATAATCTTAAAACAGGAAAATCAGTATTATATGGATTTATAGCATATATGATACCACAAACAATTACTATTGGTATAATATTTATTTTAGGATTATTTAATAAAGACATTATGAATTTATTAAACACAACAAGTATAATAAATGTAGAAGCTATAAAAAGCATTATGTATGCAGGTATAGTAATATACATATGCTATATATCAATTTACTATTTAATAGGCAAAAGGCAATTTGAAAAAGGTGTAAATGTAGATTAAAATTTAATTGTAGGGGCGAACTGTGTTCGCCCGCTATTATTGTGTAAAGGTCAATGCCCACATTGCCCCGCTCTTTAAAGAAATTACTCAGAAATATAGGGCAATGCTAATTTGAATAATTTTAAATTTTTTGTGTACAACTATTTAAGTTTTTGAAAGATATAAAACAGTATCATCTTTTGATTTTAATTCTAAATATTTGTTATATAATTTGCTCATTTTTATCACCCAAAATAATTATATATGTAAGAATGTAAAAAGAATGTCGAAATTTGTAACAAAAGAAAATAAAATGAAAAAGATTGTTAAAAATAGCCTGAAAAAACAATGTTACAAATACATTACACTTGTATTACAAAACAAACAATTGTATTGACATGCACAAATATATAGCTTAAAATAAACATAAAAGAAAAGAATTTGTAGAAAATACAAATGAAAATGTAATGGCATTTGGAATTTAGCATTTGGTAATTGGAACAAAAATTACCAACCACCAAACGCCAAATGCAAAATGCAAAAAAAATGAAGGAGGAACAAAAGATGTCAAACAAAGAAAAATTAGAAAGAGGAAAACAAAATCGCACCTCACACTTCACACCTCACACATCGCAAAAAGGTATCACATTAATAGCCTTAATAATCACAGTAATAGTAATGCTAATATTAGTAGGAGTAACAATAAATGTTGCCCTAAATGGAGGACTATTTGAAAAGGCAGAAACAGCAAAAGTGCAAACAGAAAAAGCAGTAGAAGAAGAACAATTAATGACAGCAATAGTAACAGCATATGATGCAAAAACAGGAGTAGTAGATAAATCTACACTACAAACAGAATTAACAAAAC
>JAFQIK010000026.1 GCA_017397545.1 Clostridia bacterium | reverse complement strand
TTCAAAAGTATATATATTAAAAACAAAAATAACAGAAGAATTTTTACCAGACTTTGAAGATTTAAAAGAAAACTATGAGTTAATATTCAATTTAATAAATGATGGAAAAGCAATATCTGTAGCATCTGTAAGACAATTTGGACTTCCAGATACTATAAGCAAAATGTGTTTTGGTAACAAAGTAGGATTTGAATTTAAAGAAGAAAAATGTTTATTCAAACCACGTTATGCATCATTTGTAATAGAAGCAGCAGAAGAACTAGACATAGATAAATTAGAATATTTAGGAAATACAATTCCTGAAAAAGAAATAATAATATCAGAAAATGAAAAACTAGATTTAGAAGAATTAATTAAAATTTGGCAAGAACCACTAGAAAAAGTATTCCCAACTAACGTAGGGGTCGCTGCCCACAGCGACCCGCGCAAAATAGAAAACATTCTATATACAGGACCTGTAGGGGCGAACTGTGTTCGCCCGCAAGCAAAAATCAGAATAGCAAAACCAAAAGTATTTATACCAGTATTCCCAGGAACAAACTGTGAATATGATTTAGCAAAAGCATTTATAGATGCAGGTGGAGATCCTAGAATAGAAGTATTTAAAAACTTAAAAGAAAATGATATAGAAGATTCTATTAAAGTAATGGAAGAAGCTATAAACGAATCACAAATTATAATGCTTCCAGGTGGATTTAGTGCAGGAGATGAACCAGATGGTTCTGGTAAATTTATAGCAACAGTATTTAGAAATCCAAGATTAAAAGAAGCTATTCATAAACACTTAAACGAACAAGATGGATTAATACTAGGTATATGTAATGGATTCCAAGCATTAATAAAATTAGGATTAGTTCCATATGGCGAAATATTAGAAATGAATTCTGATATGCCAACACTTACATACAACGATATAGCAAGACACCAATCAAAACTTGTTACAACAAAAGTAGTATCAAAACTATCACCATGGTTTAGCAAAATAGAACTTGGAGAAGAATTTGTAATTCCAATTTCACACGGTGAAGGTAAATTCGTAGCAAACGAACAAGTAATGAAAGAATTAATAGCAAATGGACAAATAGCTACACAATATGTAGATATGAATGGAAATGCTACATACGATATAGAATACAATCCAAACGGATCAGTATATGCAGTAGAAGGAATAACAAGCAAAGACGGAAGAATACTTGGAAAAATGGGACACTCAGAAAGAGCATATAGAGGAAACATATTAAATGTACCAGGAAACATGGACCAAAAACTATTTGAATCAGGAATAGAATACTTTAAATAAGTGATTCTAGGGACAGTCCTGAATCACGTAAAATAAATTAATTGCAAACGTTGTAGGGGTCGGCGTCCTCGACGACCCGAAGAAACAAAATAAGATATTAAAAACAAAAGGCATAGAGAGAAAAATCTCTATGCCTTTTTGTTTTATGAAAGTTTTACAATTTCGATTCCGGGAATATCTGCGATGATTTTTTCAGCTGCTTCAACATTATCTAAATGCATAAGATAGACTTCTATATCATCTTCTGACAATTTAATAAGTGAAGGTAACGCATCTTCAAGTTTTAAATGAATTTGTCCATAAAAAACTGAAACATCGACATATATTTCAGAACATTCATCAAAATATGGTGCAAAGGGTTCCAATGTTGAAGTATCTCCTGTATAAATGAAGGAGAAATCAATTCCTTCAATATAATAACCAAAACATTTGCCATTAAGTTGAGGAGAATGTTTAGTTAAAATTGGTTTAAGTTTAATGCCAATTTCATCTCCATCACAACTGTCAGGATCAAGGGTATACAGGATATACCACTCAGGTTCATTACCTTCAATTGTAAGAATAGTCTCGATATCTTTTTTTACTTCCTCTGACGGAACAAGGATATTGAGTTTCTTTTGAAGAACAAAGAAACAATATTGAGCCCAAAGACCGAGGCCTCCTATATGGTCACCATGAGTATGCGTTATGAGAACGTAAAAATCTTTATAAGCAGACAAATCAAAATTTTTTACTTTCACGAAGGTTGAAGAGGGACAATCTAATAAGAATAAGTCCTTTTTATCAGTGACAGAATTATCAATCGCAAAATATGCAGACGTATGGTCATCTGCAAATCCTGAACCTCTTCCTAAAAATTGCAAATACATTGTTGAAAACTCCTTTCTATTAGAAATTGGTAATTTTGCACTGTTCCATAATTCAATGCGTATGGAAATCAAATACCTCCTAAATTTGATAATTTATATATTAACATAAATCAAACAAAAAATCAATCCATACATAAAACAAAATAATTTAAAATACACATAAAATGAATTTTTTGTGAAGATGTAGGGGCGAATTTCATTCGCCCGTGCTTCAAAGAAAATGCTTAAAACTTGTTTTGAAATGTAAAAATATGTAAATAATTATATTGACAATAAATTTATATAGTGATAAATTATAAGTATTAATTTAATCTAACATTTTTTATTCTAAAAATTTTAATTCTAAATAATATCAATGTTGAAAAATTAAATTAAAAATGCTACAATTAAGGAGGTGAAAATATGCCACTTATTTCGCATTTTTATGGTATACTTATTTATATCTATAAAGAGTTTGACGGACATCATAACAAAGCACATATACATGTTAAATATAATGAATATGAAATGTCTGTTACTTGTGATGGGAATATTCTTGGTGGAAGACTTCCAAACAAACAAGAAAAATTAGTTTTGGCTTGGATAGAAATACATAAAGATGAAATTAAAGCAGCTTGGAATGTATATAATGATAATGGAGAGATAATAAAAATAAAAGGATTGGAGTGATTTAAATGAGGCCAAGAGCTAAAGAAGTAGAAGCATTAGAAAATTATATATTAAAAATCAAATTTGATAACGGAGAGATAAAGAAATTTGATGTTAAACCTTATTTAAATCATAAAGCATTTGAAGAATTAAAAGATTATAAAGAATTTAGTAAAGTAAAAATTGCTGGGCTATCAATAGAATGGGAAAATGGAGCAGACATATGTCCAGATGAATTATATAATAATAGTTATAGTATTTAAATAAAAAGGATTGTTGCTTGGCAACAATCCTTTGATTAAATTATTCACTCTTCACTATTCGTTATTCACTAAAATTTAATTTACTCTGTAAATTAAATTTTACTTAACCACTATATTATAAATCTTATTCTTTACATATATTTCTTTTACAATTGTTTTTCCTTCTAATTGGTTTGCAATTGCAAAAAGAACTTTTTCTTTTACGCTTGATTCTTCTTCATCTAGTGCTATTTTTACAGTAGCTTTTACTTTTCCATTTATTTGTACAGGAATTTCTTTTTCGCTGTCAATTGTTTTGGCTTCATCATATGCTGGCCAAGCTGTTTCACAAAGTGGTTTAAATCCTAGCATTTCATTTAATTCTTCTGTTATATGTGGTGCGATTGGATTAAGTAGTGTTAGTAATAAATGATATTCATCTTTAGTAATAGATTTTTTATCATCCATACTATTTGCTAAAATCATTAAGCTTGATACAGCTGTGTTATATGCCATTGTATTTAAGTCGTTTTGTACTTTTTTAATAGTTTTGTGGATTAATGATTCTAATTCTTTAGAATAACCTTCTCCATCAGATATTTTATCTTTTAAACGAATAACTTTATCTATAAAACGTTTACATCCTCTTAAAGAATCTGTACTCCAAGGAGCATCTTGTGTGTAATCTCCCATAAACATTTCGTAAAGTCTTAATGTATCTGCACCAAATTCATTTACTATATCATCAGGATTAATAACATTTCCTTTAGATTTACTCATTTTTTCGTTATTATTTCCTAAAACCATACCATGACTAACGCGTGTCCAAATCATTTCTTTTTTAGGAACTAAACCGATATTGTATAGGAATTGAACCCAGAATCTAGCATATAGTAAGTGTCTTGCTGTATGTTCCATTCCTCCGTTGTACCAGTCAACTTTATCCCAGTATTTCATAGCTTCCATAGAAGCAAATTCTTTATCATTGTGAGGATCCATAAATCTTAAGAAATACCAGCTTGAACCTGCCCAGTTAGGCATTGTATCTGTTTCTCTTCTTGCTGCTCCACCGCAACATGGACAAGTTGTATTTACCCAATCTGTGATGTTTGCAAGAGGACTTTCACCATCTTCTGTTGGTTCATATTCTGCAACATCTGGAAGAAGTAATGGTAAATCTTCTTCTTTTAAAGGTTGCCATCCACATTTTTCACAATATACCATTGGAATTGGTTCTCCCCAGAATCTTTGACGTGAAAATACCCAGTCTCTCATTTTGTAATTATTAACTTTTCTCGCAATTCCTTCTTTTACTAATTTATCAGTAATTGCAATCTTTGCTTCTTCAACTGTAAGACCTGTAAATTCTTCAGAGTTAATTAATTTACATCCTTTACCTAAATAATCTTGTTTTTCAAATGCGCAAGTATCAGTTTCTCTTCCATCAATTACTTGTATCATTTCTATATTGTGTTCAACTGCATATTCAAAATCTCTTTGGTCGTGGCTTGGAACTGCCATAACAGCACCTGTTCCATAATCACCTAAAACGAAATCACCTAAGAATATTGGAACTTCTTTTCCATTAACAGGATTTATAGCTTTTATTCCTTTAACTAAACAACCAGTTTTTCCTTTGTTTAGCTCTGTTCTATCCATACTTGATTTTTTAGCTGTTTCAGCAATATATGCATTTACTTCATCTTTATTTTCAACTCTTGGCATTAATTCTTTTATTAATTTACCATCTGGTGCAATAACGAAGAATGTGATACCATAAATTGTTTCAATACAAGTTGTAAATATAGAGAATTTTCCTCCACCAACTATGTCTACATCTAATTCAACACCAGTAGATTTACCAATCCAATTGATTTGACCAAGTTTTACTCTATCAGCAAAATTTGTGTCATCAAGACCTTTTAATAAATCTTCTGAATAATCACTCATTCTAAGCATCCATTGAGATTTTTCCTTTTGAACAACAGAATCTCCACATCTTTCACAAACTCCACCAGCTGCATCTTCATTAGATAAAACTGATTTACAAGTTGGACACCAGTTAACAGGAACTGTATCTTTATATGCCATTCCATGTTTATAGAATTGTAGGAATTGCCATTGTGTCCATTTATAGTAATCTGGATCTGTTGTAGAAAATTCTCTAGACCAGTCAAAAGAAAATCCTAAATCTTTCATTTGACCTTTAAAGTTTCTAATACTTTCTTGTACAGCAGCTTTTGGATGAATATGATTTTTTATTGCATATTGTTCAGCAGGAGCACCAAAAGCATCCCATCCCATTGGATATAGAATGTTATATCCTTGCATTCTTTTCATTCTGGCAAGCGCATCCTGTGCAGTGTAACTTCTTACATGTCCAACATGTAGACCAGCTGCTGAAGGGTAAGGAAACTCAACTAATATATAGTAAGGTTCTTTTTCGCTTCCAGTTTCAGATTTAAAAGTTTGTTTTTCATCCCAATAATTTTGCCATTTTTTTTCAATTTCCTTGTGATTATAATCCATTTAAAATCTCTCCTATCTGTTCAAATTGTTTATTCCGTAAATAATATTGAACAAATTATATAACAAAAACCAAAATAAATAAAGTAAAAACTGTTAATTTATATAAATATTTGGTATAATTAATATGATATTTAGCAAGAAAATAGAATTTATAAAAAAATGTAGGGGTCGATGCCCACATCGACCCGCGCTTCGAAGAAATTTCTTAAATAATACAATAAAAAAGGTGAACCTAAATGGAACAAAAATATATATTAGAAAATTGTAAATCATTTGAACCAGAACACATATTTGAATGTGGGCAATGCTTTAGATGGAACAGAGAAAATGACGGAAGTTATACAGGTGTATTTTCTCAAAACGTAATAAATGTAAAAAAAGAAGATTCAAAAATTATATTTACAGGTGTATGTAATGGAGATATAGAGCAAGAATGCATAAAATATTTTGATTTAAATACAGATTATGAAGATATTAAAACAAAACTATCATCGATAGATAATTATTTACAAACTAGTATTAAATATGGAGAAGGAATAAGAATTTTAAATCAAGATTTATGGGAAACATTAATTTCCTTTATAATATCAGCAAACAACAATATTCCTAGAATAAAAGGTATAATAGAAAGATTATCTAAAAACTATGGAAATAAAATAATTTGGAAGCATAAAGAATATTATACTTTTCCAACACATAAGCAACTTTCAAAAGCAAGTGTGCTAGACTTAAGAAATTTAGGGTTAGGATTTAGAGATGTAAGAGTATACGAAACTACTAAAATAGTAAATGAGAATAAAAATAAATTAGAAGAACTACAAAACGAAAAAGATATAGATAAATTAAGAGAAGAATTATTAAAATTTCCTGGAGTAGGACCAAAGGTAGCAGATTGTATAATGCTATTTTCTGTACTTAAAAAATTGGAAGTATTTCCTATAGATGTATGGGTAAGAAGAGTTATAAATGAACTTTATATAAAAAAAGAGGACGAAACAAAAGTAAATAAAAAAGAAATAGAAAAATTAGCTAAAGAAAAATATGGTAATTTAGCAGGAATTGCACAACAATATTTATTCTATTGGAGAAGAGGAGCGTAAATAATATAAATGGGCATACGATTAGTTTATGGAAGAGCAGGAACTGGAAAATCTGAGTTTTGCTTAAATGAAATTAAACAAAAATTAGTAAATAATCTAGCACAAAAAATATATATAATAGTGCCAGAGCAGTTTTCGTATGCAACAGAAAAAAGATTGCTAGAAACGCTGCAAAAAGATGCTGTTATAAATGCAGAAGTACTTAGCTTTAAAAGACTAGCACATAGGGTAAGTAAGGAGATAGGTGGAAGCAAAAAAACAAACCTTTCAAAAACAGGAAAAGCTATGCTAATTAAGCATATAACAAATCAAAATAAATCAGATTTAAATTTTTTAGGGAAAACAAATGAGATAGATTTAATAATAAGAACAATAACAGAACTAAAAAAGCATAATATAGAGCCAGAAAAGCTTAGTGAGCAATTAGAAAACATAGACAATAAATACTTAAAATTAAAAATAGAGGATATAAACAAAATATATTCATTATATGAAAATACAATAAAAGATAATTACATAGATGAAGATGATGTTCTTACAATTTTATCAAAACAAATATGCAAAAGTAAAATTTTTAACAACACTCTTATATATATATAGATGAATTTTCTGGATTTACTAAGCAGGAATATATAGTAATACAAGAAATATTAAAAAAAGCAAAACAAGTAACTGTAACAATATGTACAAATAGTTTAGAAGAATCAAAAAATCCAGAAAGTGATATATTTTATTCTAACAAGCAAGTTGTAAAAAAATTAATAGACTATGCAAAAGAAATAAATGTAAATATAGAAAAAGGAATATATTTAGATATTCCATATAGGTTTAAAAATATGGAGCTTGAGCATATAGAACAAAATATATATACTTCTAAATGTAATATATATAACAAAAATGTAGAACATATAAATTTAAAATTTAATGCTAATCCATATACAGAAATAGAAAATGTGGCACAAACAATTACAAAATTAGTAAGAGAAAAAGATATAAGATTTAAAGATATATCTATAATTACAAAAAATATAGAAGATTATACAGGAGCTATTTTAGCAGTATTTCCAAAATATAATATTCCTGTATTTATTGATACAAAAAAAGCATTAAGTGATAATATTTTAGTAAAATATATACTTTCAGTATTTGATATATATGCAAAAAATTGGTCACAAGATTCAATGTGGACTTATATAAAAACAGGATTTGTAGATATAGAAAAAAAAGATATATACACATTAGAAAACTATTGTAAAAAATGGGGAATAAGAGGAAATAAATGGTATAAACAAGATTGGAATTATGATTCTTTAAATACAGATGTAGAAAGTTTAAATAATTTAAGAAAAACAATTGTAAATCCATTAATTAAGTTTAAAGAGCAGTTAAAAAACAATAAAACTGCAGAAGAAATAACAAAAGAATTATATAATTTTTTAGAAGAAAATAGAATTAGAGAAAAACTAGAAGAAAAACTAAAAAAATTAAATTCCAAAGAAGAAATAGAATATGCAAATCAATATGTATCTAGTTGGAACATATTGATTGAAATTTTAGATGAAATAACTTTAATATTTGCAAATCAAAAGATTACATTTGAAGAATACAGAGAGATATTAAAATCTGGATTGGAAATAAGTTCATTTGGTGAAATACCTCAAGTAATAGACCAAGTAACAATTGGTGATATAGAAAGGTCAAGAAGCCATAAAATAGACACACTTTTTATACTAGGATTAAATGATGGAGTATATCCAAGTATAAATAGTGGAGAAGGATTCTTAAATGATAAAGATAGAGACATTTTAAAAGAAAAAGGGCTACAAATCGCAAAAGGAACAATAGAAAACTTATACGAAGAACAATTTAATATTTATAAAGCATTTACTACCGCAGAAAATAACTTGTATTTATCATATGTTTCTTCAGATAAAGAAGGAAAAGCAAAAAGACCATCTACATTGATTTCTAAGCTTAAAAAAATGTTTCCAAAGTTAGAGGAAAAAAGTGATATATTAGAAAAAGAAACTAATATATCTACTCCTAAAGCAACATTTAAAGAATTACTTTCAAATATGAGTAAATTAACACAAGGTGAAGAAGTAGATTATGTTTGGGCAGATGTATATAATTGGTATGTAGAGAATGAAGAATGGAAACAAAAGTTATTAAAAGCAATAAAAGGATTTGAGGATAAAAATAATCCAGAGATAATATCAGAAAAAAATATAAAAAGATTATATGGAGATAGTTTAAAAACAAGTGTATCAAGGTTAGAACAATATAGAAGATGTCCATTTTCGTTCCATTTAAAATATGGATTAAAACTAAAAGAAAAAGAAGAATTAAAAATAAAACCAATAGATACAGGAACATTTATGCATGATGTAATAGATACATTTTTCGAAAGTGTAACTAATGTAAAAGAAATAACAGAAACTCAAATAGAAAAAATAGTAGAGGATATTATAAATCAAAAATTAACTTTGAGTAAAAATTATATATTTACAAGTAATGCAAAATTTATAGTTTTAACCAATAGACTAAAAAAAGTAATTATCCAATCAATAAAATATATAGTGTTTCAAATACAAAATAGTGATTTTGATATTATGGGCACAGAAATAGAATTTAAAAGAAAAATAGATAATGTAGAGATTGTTGGTAAAATTGACAGATTAGATGTTGCAGAAAGCGAAAATGCTAAGTATATAAGAATAATTGACTATAAATCATCAGAAAAAAATATAGATTTAAATGAGCTAATTTCGGGAACTCAGATACAATTAATAACATATCTAGATAGTGTTGTATCAGAAAAAGAAAACAAATTACCAGCAGGTATGTTATATTTTAAAATGATAGACCCTATAATAAAATCAGACAAAAATAAAACAGAAGAGCAAATAAAGGATGAACTAAAAAAGAAATTTAAAATGAATGGAATGGTTTTGGCAGATATTAATATAATCAAAAAAATGGACAAAACATTAGAAAAGGGAGCATCTAACTCAGTACCAGTATATCTGGATAAAGATGGAAATATTAGTAATTCTAGGTCAAATGTAATTTCCAAACAAGCATTTACTGCTATGCAAAAAACAGCAGAAAAAATAATAAAACAAATTGCAAAAGAAATTTTAAGTGGAAATATAGATATAAAACCTATATACAATAAAAAAACAAAAACAGATGCATGTAAATATTGTGAGTATAAAACAATATGTAGATTTAACCCAAAACAAAACAGTTATTCATTTATAGAAAATAAGACGAAAGAAGAAATATTGCAAGAAATAAGCAATTTTAATAAGAGTAATTAATTGAAGTGTGAAGTGGGCAGTGCAAAGTGTAAAATTATGGTACACACCTCACACATCGCACTTCTCACCTCGGAATTACTAGAACAATGGTGAAAAGGTTCACCTTACAATTATATGTAGAATATAAATAAAGGAGAAATTTTATGGGAATGGTAGGTTTTTATGCAGGTTCATTTGATCCATTTACAAATGGACATTTAGCAATAGTAAAAAAATCGGCAAAATGCTTTGATAAAGTAGTAATTGGAATAGGATATAATGCAGATAAACAAGAAAGAATTGATAAAAATGAAATGAAATCAGCAATAGAAAAAGCAATAGCAGAAGAAAATTTAAATAATGTAGAAGTAGTACTATATACAGGATTAACAGTAGACAAAGCAAAAGAATGTAATACAGATATATTAATTAGAGGATTAAGAAATGGTACAGATTACGAATACGAAGAAAATATATCAGAAGTAAACGAAAAAATAGCTGGGATGGATACATGCTATTTTAGAGCAGGAACTTTAGGGTATTTATCTTCTAGTATAGTAATGGAATTATTTAATAACAATAAACCAATTGATGAATTTGTGCCAAAAGCAGTTGCGGAATTGTTGTATTCAATTAAATAAAATCCTGTTTTTAATCTAGCGACTTATTTGAATTTTCAAAATTCTTTTTAGCAAAATATTATTTTTTGAAATTAAAGGCCTCCAAGCTCACGGGTATTCCCCGCGATCTTCGGGCTGTCGGCTCATTAATTTCAAAAAACAATGATTTTGCTTTAACGGTTTAATGAAAATTTAAAAATTTTCATTAAATCGATGAAGGAAGTTTAATAATCCAATTGTATTCCGAAATTCAACAATTATTATAATTAAAAAATCTGAATTGACGAATGCGAGCGGAGTGTTTGCAAAAAATTCTTAAAGGAAATCAATTGAGGAAGCGGGAACCGAGAGGCTCGATTGATTTACTTTTAGAATTTATAAAACACGCAGACGAAGCCGAGGAAATCGAAGATTTTTAATTATAATAATTGACTACTATTAGATTCAAAGAGAATTAATAATATCAATTTAAAGGAAGGTAAAAATGATAATAGGAATAACAGGAAATTCAGGAACTGGAAAGACCTCAATATGCAAAGCTTTAGAAAAAAATAAAATTAACGGAAAAACTCCATTTGTGATAGATGCAGATAGAGTTGTAAAAAAAATGTCTGCAATTGGAGAAGAATATTATAATCAAATTATAAGTACATTTGGAAAAGAAGTTTTGCAAGAAAATCAAGAATTGAATAGGGCAAAACTTGCCGGGCTTGTATTTGTAAATGAAGAAAAAAGAGAATTACTAAATCAAATTACATACAAATATGTAGCGGAAGAAATAAAAAAACAAGCTAAAGAAAGTAAATGCAATTTTGTAATAATAGATGCTCCTCTTTTAATAGAAAGCAAATTAAATAAAATTTGTGATGTAGTTATATCTGTTATTGCAGATAAAGAAACTAAATTAAAAAGAATTATTGAAAGAGATATTATAACTGAAAAAACTGCATTAGATAGATTAAATGCCCAAAAAGAGGATGAATTTTATATAAAAAATTCTAATTTAGTAATAGTAAATAATGAAATTGATTTAGAAAAACAAGCAAAAGAAATAATAGAATTACTAAATAGTAATATTTTATATAATAAAGAAATTGTAATTATACAAAATGGAGATTTAAAAATATTACAATTTAAAAAGCTTATAGAATATAAAAATTTAGTACATGCATTTACTTTAAAACCATTTGATTTTGGAAGTAATATTACATATAAAGAAAAGGAACAAGAGGTAAAAGATAATTACAAAGAAGTATGTAATCTATTAAATGTAGATTTTGAAAATATAGTAAGACCATATCAAACACATACAAAAAATGTAGTAGCATTAACAGGTGAACATGGAATATTTTCAACAGAATTAGAAAATGTAGATGGGTTAATAACAGATAAAACAAATAAAAGCTTATCACTTGTGTTTGCAGACTGCACACCAATATATTTGTTTGATAAAAATAAAAATGTAATAGCTGCTATTCATTCAGGTTGGGAAGGAACATTAAAACAAATTATAAAAGGAGCAGTAAATAAAATGATAAAAGAATTTTCTTGCAACCCAAAAGATATAATTTGTGCAATAGGACCAACTATTAGAAAATGCCACTTCGAAGTAGACGAAGACGTAAAAGATAGATTTTGTAATATGTTTAAAGATATATGCAAAGAAGAACAATTTGTAAGAAAAGCAGAAAATAAACAAAAATATTATATAGACACAGTATATTTAAATAAACAAATGCTAATTGATAGTGGAATACCAGAGCAAAATATTATAGACAGCAATATTTGCACAGTATGTAACAATAAAATATTGCATTCGTATAGAGTTGAGAAAGAAAACTCTGGAAGAAGTACAGCAATTATATCTTTAAAATAATAAGGTGAGTTATTAGAATATAGAAAGGAGCAAAATATGTACCAAACTTGGGAAGAATTAGAACAAGAATGTAACAACTGTACTAAATGCAAACTTTGCAATAACAGGCACAATGTAGTAATAGGAACAGGAAATAAAAATGCAAAAGTAATGTTTATAGGAGAAGGACCAGGTGCAGATGAAGATATACAAGGAATTCCATTTGTAGGTAAAGCCGGAAAACTAATGGATAAAGCATTCGAGGGAGTAGGAATAAAAAGGGAAGAAGTATATATAGCAAATATAGTGAAATGTAGACCTCCAAACAATAGAAATCCAGAATACGAAGAAGCAGATACTTGCAAAGAATATTTAGATAGTCAAATGAAACTAATAAATCCAGAAATAATAGTATTATTAGGAAGTGTAGCATTAAAGAACATATTAGGAAAAGAATATGGAATAACAGCAAGCAGAGGAAAATGGATAGAAAAAGATGGAATAAAATATTTACCAACATTTCATCCAGCAGCTCTTTTAAGAGACGAAAGCAAAAAAATAGATTTCTGGAAAGATTTGAAAGAAATTGTAAATTATACTAAATAATAAAATGCAAACGTTGTAGGGGCGATTTTAATCGCCCGCGCTTCAAAGAATCTTCTAGAAAATAATAAATATAAATATAGCTAAAATATTAACAAAAAAAGAATAAATGAAATTGTTCCATTTATTCTTTTTTATAGCCAATCATTAATTTTTTCTTCTGATTTATTAAGTCCTACTAATTTCTTACATTTCGCAATAAATGCACTAATAAAAGCAAATACATTTTTTGTATTATCAACAATCATAAGACTATTATTTATATTTTCAAACAGATTAAGTTCACCATATTTTTCTATATAAACTTTCTTTTCTTGAATTGCATTCATCATTTTGCGATAGAATTCGTTATAGAAAGTATAATCATCAGAATATCCCATTATATTTTTAAAATTATAAAGTTTTTTATTAAATAATCTTAAATCATCCATATTTCTTATGCTATTAAACTCATTTTTAAAACATTTTTCCATAATTAAGTTTTGAGTTTTAAAGAATAAAGATTTAATTTCGGATTTATTTTTATTTATAAGTTTATTTAGTAATTTTATTGAATTAATTTTATCTGCATATTCTAATTCTAAAGCAAAACAATTTAAATCATTTTCTAAGATAAGTAATTTATCTAAATTTTTAATTATAGTATTATATGTTTTTTTATCTGATTTCAAAGTAAAAGTATTTTTAAAAACATCATTACCAGTAAGAGTGCTATGGTATAAAGGATAAGTTCCAGTAAAATATGATATTTGATTAACTAGTGCACATTGAAGTGGATAGTAATCTGGGCTAATAGTATTAAATGAAATTCCATAATAGGTTTCACTTGTGTTTTCTGCAAAATTTGCTTCAGAAGCCATAAGTTGAACAGCTGCTTCATTTAAGCCAAGTCCAGAATTAGAAGATGAATTATATATTCCCATTTTATCAGAATTATTTGAGTTTTGTATAAAATGAATACATTCGTGGACTGCAAGTTTAGACATTTCTTCTATGTCAAATATTTCATTAAAATAAATTGAATTATTTTTATAAAAATATTTTGCGCCAGAAGAATCTTCAGGCATTTTTGCAATATACATACAAAGACTTGAAAGCGACTCAAATAACTCGCTTCTTTTTAGATTATGTTCTGGAAAAGCGAGACAAAGTTTACTTGCAACATTTACAGCTATTTTATTAACTTTAGAAGCATCTAATTTTTCAATAATTTCAATGCCCTCTTTTTTTAATTTTGAATCAGTGCTCAAAGCCTTTTACTCCTTTTAAATCTTTTGTACACCAATATTATATAATATAAATAGTGAAAAAGTATTTCACAAGTATTAAAGTTATATTACATTTTGGTTACAGGAAAACGTATTGAATAGTGAATGATGAATAGTACAAAATTTGCTTTGCAAATTTTGATGTAGGGGGGCACTGCCTACAGCGACCGGCAAATAAAATTATATAGGAAATAAATTGCAAACGTTGTAGGGGCGACTAGTAGTCGCCCGCATTTCAGAGGCAATTCTAAAGAAATAAAATAATAGCTAGTTAAAATATTAATTTTTGAAAATAAAATGGGCGGAAATAGATTCCGCCCCTACAATCCAAGATTAATTATTTTCGCTTTTAATTTACGAAACTTTCAAAACTTTTAATTTTATATTACTTTTATTTTTATATATTTCATATTCATTCATAGCTTTATTTAAAAGTTCTTTATAAGCGATAGAGTTAGGTCTGTGTTTTATTTTACAAAATGCTTGTAAAATTGTAGTATTTATTATTTCCCTATTAAATCTAACTATATCTGGATTTATTATAATTTGTTTTTTGAAGCATTTATAGTATTCATTATTTAATCTTTTTATAGAATAATCTTCTGGGGCAAATTTTAAAATGTGTCTTGCAATTTCCATAGCATATTCTATTTCTGATTCTGCTATTGTGTTATATAATTTTTGGATAGCTAAATTTATAACATCAATATTTTCAACATTTTTATATGACTTTGGTAAATATAGGTCTATTTCAGTTTCTTTTTTAGTTAACTCAGCAGATAGTGTATTTGTGTATTTAATATTTAATTTTAAACTTTGCCCTAAAACGCTTACTGTTAAATAGTTTTTATTACTTACTGTTTTTTTTAATTTTAACACGCCCATAATTTACCTCCCTGTTCAAAAAAATGTTCTGCAAATAATTGTTCGTTTCGGTAAAGTTATTTTATAGTTTTGATTAAAAAAAGTCAATAGGTTTTTATATAAATATTGAAAAAATTTTGTAATGCTGGTAGAATATAGAAGACTGATGAGAAAAAATTGAAATTTGGCGGTGTGATGTGGGATGTGTGAGGTGTGCTTTTAGGGCTAGCTTTCGTAGGCTCTACTCTAATTTCACACTTCGCACCTCTCACTTCACACTTCAATAAGGAAGGAGAAACAACATGCAAAAATGTTTATTATTAGGTAATGGAGGAAGAGAGGCAGTTTTAGCAGAATATATAAGTAAAGGCTATGAATTATATACAGTATGTCCATACGAAAATCCAAGTATAATAGAATGTGTAAAAAATTCAAATGGAAAATATATAGTAGATGATCCATTTAACAAAGAGGTAGTGAGAAATTTTATTAAAGAAAATGAAATTGATACATGCGTAATTAGTAGTGACAATTTACTTCAAGATGGTCTAATTGATATTGCAAAAGAAATGGGATTAAAAACATTTGGACCAACTTCAAAAGGGGCAAAAATAGAATGGAGTAAAACATATGCATTAGATATTGTAGAAAAACTTGCTCCAGAAATGATAATAAAGAATTACAATATAACAGATGTAGAAGAATTAAAGAAAGTAATAGATACATACGAAGATGATAGCTTTGTTGTAAAACCAGAAGGACTAACAGGTGGAAAAGGTGTAAAAGTAGGAGGAATTCATTTTAAAGGAAAAGAAGAAGGATTTGAATATGCAAAAAGCTGCTTAGAAGCAAGCGGAAATGTAATAGTTCAAGACAAAGTAGAAGGTAGAGAATTTACAGTAATGGCTTTAACAGATGGAGAAAATATAGTTGTTACGCCAATAACTTTTGATTATCCATATAGATTTGATGAAGATAAAGGACCTGGAACTGGTGGGATGGGGTGTTTAAGTTTTGAAAATGGCTTATTACCATTTTTAGAGCAATCTGATGTTGATGAATGCGCTAATTTAATAAAAGAAACTTTAAAATATGTAAATAAAGATTCTTTAGAATTTAATGGTGTTATATATGGAGGTTTCTTTAAAACAAAAAACGGAATAAAATTTATTGAATTTAACGCTAGATTTGGAGACCCAGAAGCATTAAATGTATTAAATTCATTAGAAACACCATTTACAGAAGTAATGCAAAATATATTTAATAAGACTTTAAACAAAGACAATTGTAAATTTAAAAAGACATATACATTTACGGTGTATGTAGTTACAAAAGAATATGCAGTAGAAAACAGAAAAGAACCATTAGTTTTTACAATGAATAAAGAAAAAATTAATGAACAAGGAGTAAAAGTATATTTTGCAAATACTAAAAATATAGAAGGCAAAACTTATTCATCTGTAAGTAATTCTAGATTATTCGGATTAACAGCTTCTGCTGAAACTCTAGAAAAAGCAAAAGAAAAAGTATATAATTCTATGAAAGGTAACTTAGACGAAAACTTAGATTATAGAACAGATATTGGGAATATATATGAACACTAAAAATAAGAAACCAGTTTATTCCGACTGGTTTCTTATTTTATTACCATTTACTTTATTGCTAGATGTTTTGTGTTCAAATTTTTTAGTAGCTTTATTAGCAGTATTTTGCACTAGTTGAGCTTGAATACTATAATTATTAATTATTTCGAAAAAACTAGGAGAAAATGCTATTATGGTATTGTAATCTATAGATGGTTCAGTTTCTACGGATGAAGAATCTGTTCTAGAAACAACTGTAGAATAAGTATCAATAGCTGATTCATGAACCATAGCTTCTTCTACTAATTCGGTTTCAACTACAGAAGATGTAGCTGGGACTATATCAGATTTTTTTGATGTATCATTGTCATACAAAATAGATTCAGTAGTATCGGTTTTGTAAGATTCAATTAGTTTAGTAGTATAAGATACGGTTTGAGTATCTGAAAGAGTAAGATTTTCTACACTACAATCTTCGAAATCTCTTTTTGAAGTAGATGGATTTTCTACTGTAGATTCTGGAGTCTCACAATGAGTAATTAGTTCAACAGTATGAGACTCTCCTTCAGAAAATATAAGTTTTTCTATATCAAGAACAGTGGTACCTATATCTGAAGTTGTGATTGTTTCTTTCCTAGTAGGAATTTCAGTATTGTTTAAGACTAAATCCGTTTCTTTTTCTCCTTCTCCTTTTTTTAATGTTTTAGGAATAAAATTAGTAACTTCATCTTTAAATGTATTAATCACATTAATATGTTTTCTTCTTTCAGATTCATAGTATATTGTTCTAATATTTTCTGTAAAGAAATTATTAGAAACTGCTTCAGTTGGAGGAAGAAGTAAATTAAAATAACTAATTACTGCATATCTTTTAATTTCATCTATTTTATTATATTCTTCAATAGATAAAGCAGGCTTTTTTAAGTCAATATCTGGAATTGGCAAAGTTTTTAAGTGCTTTGGTGAATAATCATCAAAATATGTAGCAATTTGTATTATTCTTTGCTTATAGCAATCATTAAATTTAATATAATTATTTTCATAGACCCATTTGAAGATTTCATCAATGTTATTTTTTCCTTTAAGGATAGATTCCAAACGCTTATATGCAGAATACTGAGCCTCTGGGCTAGAATCGAAAGATTTTGGTTCCATATTATCTAAAATCATATCGTCCTTTTTGGAAATAGATATTAAAAATTCATCAGATGTATAACGTTTAACTTCTGATTGATGTTTAATAAAATCGTCTATTGTAAATTTATCATTAATAGAATATTTTTCTTCCCATTTATGAAGATACTCTTTTAGTTCTTCTAAGCTTCCAGATCTGTTAACAACACCATAATATAAATCTTTAAAAGCTTCTTCTTGTTTAAAAGCATATTGTTCTATGTTTTTTTCTCTTTTAGCTAAATCTATTCTCTTTTGATACATCTTTAAAAAACTATCATATGGATACTTAGTTTCCCATTTTTTTATTTTATCTATTACTATATCATAATCATAATTATCTGAAAGAATTTTATATAGTTCTCTTAATGCTTTACGCTGATTTTCTATTTTTTTTTCTTCTTTAAGTTTAATTTGAGATAAAATATATTCAACTACTTTAGAATAAGATTCATTAAGTAATTTTTCAATTTTCTTTCTAAAGTCAGGACTGGGATTATCTAAGATTTTTTTATATTTATATTTCCAAGCTGAAATCATTGAATCCAAATAATCAAGGTCTTGTGTTTGGTGTGCTAAAGCAATAATTTGATAAAGCTCTATAATAGCTTCATTTTCTAATTTATTTAATTCTTCTTGTTCTTTTGGTGATAATTTAGAGTTACTCATAAAAACCTCCACATATAATATATATAATTATATCATATTTGACAAAAAAGTAAAGATATTGCAAATATGGTATTTAAAATAAGCAAAACCTATGATAAAATAAACAAGAATATAATAAGGAGTAGTGGATAATATGGTCAAAAGAAATGAAACAAAAAAAATATTTGTAGGAGATGTGCAAATAGGAGGGCAAAATAAAGTAGTTATTCAATCTATGACAAATACTAAAACAAAAGATGTAAAATCAACTGTAGAGCAAATTTTAAGATTAGAACAAGCAGGATGTGAAGTTATAAGAGTTGCATGTTTAGATGTAGAAGATGCAAAAGCTATTAAAGAAATCAAAAATAAAATACATATACCAATAGTTTCTGACATACATTTTGATTATAAAATAGCATTAGAAGCAGCAAAAGCAGGAGTAGATAAAATAAGAATAAATCCAGGAAATATTGGTTCAAATGATAGAGTAAAAGCAGTAGTAGACGCTTGCAAAGAAAGAAAAATTCCAATTAGAATAGGGGTGAATAGTGGCTCACTTCCAAAAGATATTCTAGAAAAATACGGAAAACCGACTGCAAAAGGAATGGTAGAAGCGGGACTAAGACATATAAAAATACTAGAGGATTTAGAATTTACTAATATTGCACTATCATTAAAAGCATCATCTTTAGATTTATGTATAGATAGTTATAGAGAAGCAGCAAACACAATAGATTATCCTCTTCATTTAGGAGTAACACATGCAGGAACAGAATTTAGTGGAACAATAAGTTCAAGTATAGGACTTGGAATACTTTTAAGAGAAGGTATAGGAAACACAATGAGGGTATCATTATCTGCAGACCCAGTAAAAGAAATAAAAGTTGCCAAAGAAATTTTAAAAGACTGTAATTTATATAATGAATCACCAACACTTATTGCATGTCCTACATGTGGAAGAATACAGTATGATTTAATTCCAATAGCAAACGAAATAGAAGATTTTCTTCAAACAATAAAAGTACCAATTACAGTAGCAGTAATGGGATGCGGAGTAAACGGACCAAATGAAGCAAGACATGCAGATATAGGAATTGCTGGAGGAATAAAAGAAGGACTTTTATTAAAAAAAGGCGAAATTATAAAAAAAGTAAAACAAGAAGATATTGTAGAAGTATTGAAACAAGAGATTTTGGAAATGATTAAAGGATAATTAAATATTTTAGAGATAAATTGTAATTTGTATAATTGAATTAATTTTGTTTTTTAGTTCGCTCCCAGAGATTTATTTATATTTTATCTCGCGCGCCCCAACTGCGCAGATTATGTAACGAAAATTTTAGCTGGTGCTAAATTTTCTAAACATAATCTAGGCTTGCCGGTCCCCACCCGTAACCCGCTCGTAAAATATAAATGGAAATCTCTTCGCGCTACTCTACATTTAAATATGTAGAGCATTAATAAAATTAGTTAAAATACATCAATTTATGAGCACCGGATGTGATACACACGTATTGAACCGAGGAGCGCAATAAATTTATGTTTTTAACTGATTTTATGGATGTTTTGCAATTAATTTACAATAATAAACTACAATTCAATATAAAAATAGGAGAGAAATTTATGGAAATAATTATTGGTAAAACAGCAGGGTTTTGTTTTGGTGTATCAAATGCAGTAAAAAAAACAGAAGAAGAGCTAAAAAATAAAAAAAATGTTTTTTGTTTAGGAGAATTAGTACACAATAAACAAGTAACAAGCGAATTACAAAATAAAGGTCTAACTGTAATAGATAACATAGAAAAAGCAAAACAAAATGTAATTATAAGAGCACATGGAGAACCAAAAGAAACATATAAAAAAGCAGAAAAATTAGAATTAGATGTATTAGATTTAACATGCCCTAAAGTTTTAAGAATTCATAAAATAGCACAAGAATATGCAAATAATGGATTTTATATATTACTAATTGGACAAAAAGACCATCCGGAAACAATAGGAACAATTAGCTATTGTGGAGAAAATTCAGCAGTAATAGAAAAAGAAGAAGACATAGAAGATGCGTTAAATAATTTTTATGTTGCAAATATAGATAAATTGTTGCTAATAGCCCAAACAACCTTTAGCTTAGAAAAATTTAATAATATAATTTCATTAATAACAGAAAAAGTTAATATAGAGCAAATAGAATTAGAAATTAAAAGAACTATTTGTGATGCTACAAGATTAAGACAAGAAGAAACTAAAGAAATAGCAAAAAATGTAGATGTAATGATAATAATAGGTGGAAAACATAGCTCTAATACAAATAAGCTATATGAAATATCTAAAAAATATTGTAAAGCTTCTATACTAATAGAAACAAAAGAAGAATTAAATGTGCAATTTGTAAAAAAATTCCAAAAAATAGGAATAATGGCAGGTGCATCTACACCCCAAAAAAGTATAGAGTCAGTAGTTGAAATGCTAAATTAAATATGTTAAAATATTATTGTATATTATGCAAAGAAAGGGATAATAAATGAATCAAATTCTTGTTTCTGAAAAACTATATGTAACACCAGAATTAAAAAAGAAGAAAAAAGTATTTAAATTTGAATTCTTTTTATCTGTTTTTTTGTTATGCATATTATCTTCTTATGCAATATATGCAGAATATGATAGAAATAAAAGTGAACAAGTATCTAAAGAGATACTAGATGGAATAGATTTTTCAAATGAAACAGAAATTATAGAACAAGAAGTTACAGTAATAATTTTAAATGCTATACCAGAAGAAAACGAAATTGTTGCACAAACGCAAACTGTTCAAACAGAAGTAGCTGTAGATGTTCCAAAAGAACAAAAATCTGTAGCAAGTGACGGAACAGAATATTATACTATTGGTATAGTAAATATACCATCAATAAGTGTAAATTATCCAATACTATCAACATATTCAGATGAGCTACTAAAAATTTCACCATGCAAATTCCATGGGCCAAATCCAAACGAAGTAGGAAATTTATGTATAGCAGGGCACAACTATAAAAATTCTAAGTTTTTTAGTAAAGTTCCTACTTTAGTAGAAGGAGATATTATAGAAATAACAGATTTGATAGGAAATACAGTAAAATATTCCGTATATAATAAATTTATAGTAAATCCAGATGAGTTAGAATGTACAAGTCAATTAACACAGGGAAGAAGAGAAATAACATTAATAACATGTACAGATGATAATAAGCAAAGGCATATAATAAAAGCAAGAGAAGTAATTTAGAGGTGTGATGTGGGATGTGTGAGATGTGCTTTTAGAGACGAGCTTCGTAGACTTTGATTTAAATTTCACACTTCACACCTCTCACTTCGTACTTCTATATAAACTTGTAAATAGTAATTGTATTATATTTTTCTCCAGCCTTCAAAATTGGTGAAGGGAAATTTTGTTGATTCATACTGTCTGGAAAAAATCCAGTTTCTAAACAAATTCCACTACGATTTTTATACATACAATTTTCTTTTCCTATTACATTATTATTTTCTATAAAGTTTCCTGCATAAAATTGAACGCCCACTGCATCTGTGTAAACTTCCATTGTTCTACCATTTTTTTTGTCAGATAAAACAGCTATTTTTTCTAATCCAGGAGCAGACTTATTGATAACAAAACAATGGTCATATCCACCAGTAAGATTTAATTGTTCAAAATCAGTATCTATTTCTAAATTAATTTCTTTTGGATTCCTAAAATCCATTGGGGTATTTGATACATCTATTAAATTTCCAGTTGGGATAAGTTCATTATTTACTTCTACAAACTTATCTGCATTTATATAAAGAGTTTGATTCATAGCAGTTCCGATTATTATGACCAGCAAGATTAAAATAACTATGATTTGTCATGTTTGCAATTGTATCTTTATTAGAGAATGCATTATATTCTATTTTTAATTCATTATTATCAGTTAATGTGTATGTAACAGTAATATTAAATTCACCAGGAAAACCTTGATCTCCATCTGCGCTAATTAAATTAAATGAAATAGAATTATTATCTTCATTAATAGAATAATTCCAAAGTCTTTTGTTATAACAATTAAATCCGCTATGTAAATTATTTTTTCCTCTTTCGTTTTTATCTAAATTATATGTTATACCATTTAAATTAAAGGTAGCGTTTTTTACTCTGTTACTATTTCTTCCAATAGTAGAACCAAAGTAACAAATGTCGTTTGTAAGATAATTTTCTAAAGTATTAAAGCCTAAAACAACATCAGCTAGGTTTCCATTTTTATCTGGAACAAATAGAGAAACAAGCACTGCTCCAAAATTAGTAAGTTTTGCAGTTAAATTATTTGAATTTGTAATTGTAAATAGGTTAACATCTTTATTTTCAAATTTTCCAAAATCTGATATCTCAATCATAAAATACCTCCTAATTTGATTTTATAAGAAAAGTATATATTAATAAAAATAAAAATGCAACTTGAAAAAATTTATTAAAATGATATAATTTTCTTGGTGTAAAATATGGGAAGAAGAAAGAGTAAAAAGAATTTAACCAAGCTAATAATAACATTAAGTGTAGCAGCAATTTTTGCTATTGCAAGTTATTTTGGTATTGAAATTGAAGAATATTTAAATAATATATCAAATAAATACAAAATATCGTATACTACTTCATTTGATTTAAGTAGTATTCCTGAATTTACAGATGAGCCTTATGTTGTATTAAATGATAATCAACCAGAATTTTCAGAAGAAGATTATGAAAAAGATGTTTTTGAGGAATATAGTGAGCTAGATTATTTAGGAAGATGTGGACCAGCTTTTGCAAAAGTTGGAATAGAAACTATGCCAACAGAAGAAAGAGACGAGATTGGCTCAGTAAAACCATCAGGATGGAATACTATAAAATATGATAATGTAGAAGGAAAATATTTATATAATCGCTGTCATTTAATTGGGTATCAACTTACAGCAGAAAATGCAAATGAAAGAAATTTAATAACTGGAACAAGATATATGAATGTGCAAGGAATGCTTCCATTTGAAAATATGGTAGCAGAGTATGTAAGAGATACTAAAAATCATGTTTTATATAGGGTTACACCAATTTTTGAAGGTGAAAATTTAGTAGCAAGTGGGGTACAAATAGAAGCAAAATCAGTAGAAGATAACGGAAAAGCAATCTGTTTTAATGTATATGTTTACAACAACCAACCAGGAATAATAATTGATTATTCTAATGGAGAGAGTTATTTAATTCAATAACTGTAGGGGCGAGGTTCCACCCTCGCCCGCTAAGAAATTATTTCTATAATTTTCTATCAAGTATATTTCTATACAAAAATCACAAAATTAAAATTAAGTAAAAAGGAGTTGAAGTCTAATGAAGTTAGATTTTTTTAAAGAACTTAAAAATAGTTTAAATAATAATGAAGTTAAAGAGTTTATGCAAGAATTAGCAGACTATATGAAAGATTTAAAAGAGAAAATTTCAAAACCAAAAGATATTAGAGAAGAAGGCTTGTATTATGTACTTGATGGAAATCCTGATAAAGTATATTTAACAAAGTTTAATAGTAAAAAGGTTTTTGAAGCAGATGATTTACCAATAGAAATAAAAAATTCAGTTAGTGAAGGGTTTATACTAAGGTATAAAAATGGAAAATATACAGTGGATGAAGAACTAACAGAGAAAAATTTTGAAGGTCTTTTAAATATAGATAAATATAAAGAATAAATAAGTGTAACGCAAAATATTAAACTTTCATAAAATATAAAGAATGTATATTTATGGAGGTTTTTAGATGGCTAAAATTATAGTTTTTAATAATGATAGTAATAGGATGGAAACATATTATAGAAATGAAAATGAGGCAATGCCATACAATAATAATAGAACATTAACAGTAGGAGAGTTTAGAGGTTCTAGCGGTAGTCCAACACTTTGGACAACAAAAAGAGCAATGCAAAGTTTTAATACAACAAGATTTTTATTTGGTAGAGCAATACCAGTAGGGTTTGCATTTAAACGTCCTTGGGAAGGAGGACATGGTTCTCAAAGTCAGCACTATGCAGGCGTTTCATTTGATGCAGGGCAAACTTTAAGTAACAGTGAAAGAAATAGATTAAGAAATACTGCAATAAGTTCGCGGAGTTTGGAGCTATGTGGAACCAGCTGCGCTTACTCCTACCTGGGTGCATTTTGATAAAAGATTTGGAAAACCAGCTTGTGTTATTGCAGGGTATCCATTAATTAGAAGAGGAAGTATAAGCACATACGTATTGATTGCGCAGGATGATTTAAACACGTTAGGATTTAGAACAGGAGGTCTAGACCGGAATATTTCGGGAGTCAAACAGAGCAAGCTGTAAGAAACTATCAAAGATCTAGAGGATTAGGAGTAGATGGAATTATAGGATGTACAACATGGAGATCTCTTCAAGAAGATGTTGTAGGAACAGGAAGAACAAGCACGACAATTGATTAAAAACTCGGAAGACTCCGAGTTTTTTATTTAAGTACATTATTTTCAAATTCTTCCCAAGATTTACTAAATTCGTGATCTGCAAATGCTTCTTTTAAACCATTAACTTGTTTTAGTTTAATAATTTCATCTAATTCCATACCAAGGTGAAGAGAAATTGTACTTTCATCCCAACCACTTTTAGTAAGTTCCATTACAATTTTTCCCATATCTAAAATTTGGTGAGTTCCTCTTGCTCTATTATGGCGAATTGTACTAGCAATACGGTCATCTAATTTTTTATTAATTGTAACAATAGGAATTTGTTTTAAATGAAAATATTCTTTTGCACATCTATATCTATGAAATCCATCAACAATAATATATATATCATTATCTTTATCATAATAAGTTACAATTGGTTGAGTATAACCATCTTCCTCAATAGAGTGTTTTAAAAGTCTCATTTCTGGTGGAGCAACTTTGTTAGGGTTATAATCATTTGCAATTACTTTATTAATATCAACCATTTTAACATCCAGAACAGGAAATGTTATTTCATTATCCATTTACATCACTCCTGATTCTTATAAAGTTCTTATATTCAGCAGATTCATCTACTATTAAACCACTAGCTACATATGTATTTGAATAAGTTTTAGTAACTATGCTATCTTTTATACTAACTTCTTTTGTTATATGTTGCAACAATTCAATAAGAAAATCGTCTTTAATTGAATAAACATTTTTTATTACATTAGAAGCAATAGAAACAAAAGCAACAGGAGCATCATTATCAATATATACGTACCACTCTTTAGAATTATCGTCATATATTCTGTCATTTGTTTCGTTTTGAACTATTCTAGAACCAAAAAATTTTCCCATTATATTATAAAAATCCTTTGATTTATTATTCATTTTTAATATCATTAGTTTGCTACCTCCTCTTTTATAAATCTATTTAAATCTGGATCAGAAGTTATAGTATTTGAATTTAATAAATTATCCCATTTATGAGCAAGTTCTCTAAGTTCTACTTCTTCTGTTTTAGTTTGAGAAAAAGATAATCTTTTTAAATAAAAATCATTTTTCTCAATAGCTCTGGCAATTCTGCGCCAAGAAATTACTTTCTTTTGATTTTCTAATTTTAAAGAAGCTTCTTCTGGTATATCATCTAAATCAATACCAAATTTTTTTCTGTGCCAAATCATAAATTTTTTTACTTTTCTATAATAGTTAAGCATTAAATCTCTATTATAAATACCAATACTTTCTAGTAAAAAGACAGTGTATTGTTGCCAAGTCATAAAATCTGGTTTAGAAGTTTTTAAATCTCCTAAAGCAGAGGTTCTACAATATATATTTCCAAAATTAACACCATTAACTCTATTTAATACTTTTGCCCAAGTCTCATATTCTAAAGCTTTAAATTGATCTAGTCCCTTTCTTTGATCATCACCATAAGGTTGACAAACTCTTTGATCTGCAAGTGTTACTCCATTTTTATACATTAAATCATATATTGAATTGTACATTAAATCTAATTTACTAACAGCTCCCCAAATATCTTCTACACGAAAATCATAAATAGGATAAAAGTTATATGTATCCAATGTTTGGTTAGAAAATTTGATTCTAGTTGTCCAATTATAGTTTTCAAAAGTTTCTTTATGCTTTTGAAAAGTAATAGTACGAAAACGATTTAAACTTTCGTCTGTTCTAATTCCAATTCCACAAGCAACTGGTGTTCCGTGGAGTTTTTGATACCAAGAAGCAAATTGAAGTATAAATTCTTCAAATTCTTCTCCTTTTCTAAACCATTCAAAAGGACAGTTGTGTATATTTATGCTATCCTTAGGCATTTCTCTTATCCATAAATGTTTACTTTCTTCTTCCCAACAAATCCATTTAGGTTGAAGAATAGAAACTGCATTTCTTAAAGCAAGTGGAAGTGCAACATGGTAAAAGGTTCGTATTTGAGAAAGCTTTTTTAATTCATTTAAATGATCAATTGTTGCTTTATATTGACCTTCTAAATCTACATATAAAACATCAAATTTTTTATTTAAACGTTTAGCTACAATATTAGCAAGTTGAACCATAACTGAACTATCTTTTCCAGCACTAACACTAAAATATATATTTTCAAATTTGTTAAAAATAATTTCAAGACGCTCAAAAGCAGCGTCTAACACATTCTTTTCTAAGTAAACTTTAGGCATAAGTAAATTTAAACTTCCTTTCAACATAATTATAGTTTAATCTACAAATTACGTCAAGGTAAAAATTAATCTATAAATAAACATTTAAAGTAATAAAAATACGGCAGGAGTTATAAATTAAAAACTAACGAAGGGGGATAGTTTAGTAAATATTTAGAAATTGTAGAGAAAATGTAGGGGCGACTAGTAGTCGCCCGATACTTGCAGAGCTTTGCTTAAGAAAATTATTAATAGTATTTTCCTCGGAGGGCGGGCGAACAATGTTCGCCCCTACAAACACTCTACAATTTTAAATTCCTACTGAACTGTAACCCCCTTCGTTCGTTTTCTAATTTGCAACCTTGTTTTTGAAGCAAAAGTGTGATAGAATAATTCAAAATTGAATTATAAAGAGAGGTAAACATATGAAGGTTATATTATTACAAGATATAAAAAATGTAGGAAAAAAAGATGAAATTATAAACGCAAATGATGGATATGCAAGAAATTTTTTATTTCCTAAGAATTTAGCAATAGAAGCAACTAAAGATAATTTATTAAAATTACAAGCAAAAAAAGATTCTAAAGCTCATAAAAAAAGTTTAGAAATACAAGAGTTCAAAAAACAAGCAGAAACTATTAATAAGTTAACGTTAGAATTAAAAGTAAAAGCAGGAGAAAACGGAAAAATATTTGGAGGAGTAACATCAAAAGAAATATCAGAAGAATTAAACAAACAATATAAAATCCAAGTAGACAAAAAGAAAATCGTTTTAAAAGAAACAATAAAAAATATTGGAAGATTTACTGTAGATATAAAATTTGGAGAAGGAATAAATGCGAAATTAACATTGAATGTTATGTCAGAATAAAATTATATGCATGTAGGGGTCGCTGCCCACAGCGACCCGCAAACAGTAATAATCGAACGGGT